>JAQUGU010000232.1 GCA_028683995.1 Syntrophomonadaceae bacterium
CTGCCCGGTAGCGGTAAGAGTCGCCAGGGTACGCCCATGAAATGAATCTTTAAATACTATGATTTCGTTTCTATCTTCTTTTTTACGGTAGAAATATTTGCGGGCCAGTTTGATGGCCCCCTCGTTAGCCTCAGCCCCGCTATTGCAGAAGAAGGCTTTACCCAGGCCAGAAATATTGACCAATTTTTCGGCCAATTCTACCTGGGGTTTTATCCAGTACAGGTTGGAAACGTGCCACAGTTGGCGGGACTGTTCCTGCAGGGCAGTAATGAGCTCATCATTACAGTGACCCAGTATACAAACGGCAATACCTCCTACGAAGTCCAAATATTGTTTGCCATTAGCATCCCAGAGGTAACTGCCTTTCCCCTTTACCAGCGCTATGGGAAAGCGCCCATAAGTATTCATCACGTATTTCTGACCTTTAATAGCTATTTCATTATTAGTCATCATGTATCTCCCTTTTCGATTTTGCTTTTTAACATCAGATTAAGGAGGTAGGCGCAAGAGGTAAGGGATTTTCCTTACTCCTCACCCCTTACGCCTCACTCTAAACAATTAGTACTACCCATTAACCACCATAGTACCAATGCCCTGATCAGTAAATATCTCCAGCAGTATGGAATGGGACTGACGCCCGTCAATAATATGGGTACGCCCCACTCCTCCCCGCACTGATTCCATACAGCACTGGACTTTGGGCAGCATTCCCCCGGCTATGACTCCCTGTTTAACATATTCATCTACTTCGCTTAATTTCAGTACCGATATTAGCGAATCACTATTCCCGGGGTCCCTAAGCAAGCCGGGCACATCGGTTAATAGCACCAGTTTGTCAGCTTTCATGGCCACGGCAATGGCCGAGGCCACTAAATCGGCATTAATATTATAAGTTTCATTGCTATCTCCCTGGCCTATGGGAGCAATAACCGGGATGTAACCATTTTCTATTACTGTGTCAATTATCTGGGGATTTATGCACTTCACTTCACCCACAAATTCCATCTGCCCGCTATCAATGGCCCGGGCTTCAATCAGGTTACCATCCTTACCGGATATGCCAATGGCTTTTCCTCCGGCACGGTTTATACCGGAGACAATTTCTTTATTAACCTTACCCCCCAGGACCATTTCTACTATCTCCATAATCTCCCGGGTAGTTACCCGCAAGCCGTTGACAAAATGGCTCTTAATACCCAGGCGGGCCAGCATCTGGTTAATTTCCGGGCCTCCCCCGTGTACCACCACCGGATGCATACCCACAAATTTCATCAGCACTATGTCCTGCATCACCTTTTGTTTCAATTCGCAGTCGGTCATGGCCGCACCGCCATATTTTATTACTACTTTTTTACCGTAGAATTCTTTTATGTAAGGCAATGCCTCGACCAGTACCTCTGCCTTTTCCATAGCGGAAACCAGCATGTCTATATCCTCCTAATAAGAATTGATTTAACCCCCGTTACAGCTTAAGACGCAAAACCGAGGAACAATAAATGATTTTTACGGCCCCGGCACTCAAGCCCATCTTCACTTCCAACTTCAATCGTGTTTATCTATTCTGAATGCCAAATCAAGTCCGATAGTCAGCGTTGATGCTTACATATTCATAGGTGAGATCGCAGCCCCAGGCAGTAGCCTGGTAGTCACCCGATTTTAAATCAACCTTTATAACCACTGTGTCCTGTTCCATTTCCTTTCGCGCCTTTTGCTCATCAAAAATTAATCCCATACCATTCTCGGCCATCTTCTCCTGCCCCAGGTATATATCCACTTTATTAACATCAAATTCTGCTCCTGAGTAGCCGGCAGCACCCAATACACGCCCCCAGTTAGCATCCTTGCCGAAAACCGCCGCCTTGACCAGATTGGAGCCAACTATCGTCCGGGCTATAAGCCGGGCCGTATTTTCATCGGCTGCATTTATTACCTGGACTTCAATCAGATGAGTGGCTCCTTCCCCATCCCGGGCAATCATTTTGGCTAAATAAATGTTTATAAAGTCCAACGCCTGTTTAAACTGCTTATAGTCATCCGAGTTTTCATCATCAATAACATGGTTCCCGGCCAGGCCGTTGGCCATTATTACCGCCATATCATTGGTAGAGGTATCGCGGTCAATACTAATCATGTTATACGATTGGTTGCTGGAATCTTTTAACATTTTTTCTAAACCTTTGTTGCTTATCGCAGCATCAGTTGTAATGAAGGCCAGCATGGTAGCCATATTGGGGTGAATCATACCTGAACCCTTGGTCATGGCCCCGATACGTACCGGCTTACCTTGAATGTTTATTTCTACTGCTATTTCTTTATTTTGCAAATCGGTAGTCATTATAGCCAATGCCGCATTATGACCGCCATCGGCAGATAATGAGTAAGCTGCTTCTTTTATACCTGCCTCAACCCGCTCCATGGGCATATATACACCTATTACCCCGGTTGAAGCCACCAGCACATCTTGTGCTTTAATGTTTAGCAGGTCGGCACTGAGTTCAGCCATGCGCCGGGCGTCAGCCATTCCCCGCTGGCCCGTACAGGCGTTGGCATTACCGCTGTTTACCACCACCGCCTGGGCTTTGCCATCCTGCAGGTGTTCCCGGGTCAGGTCTACACAGGCTGCCCGCACCCGGTTGGTAGTACAGACCGCAGCAGCATTACATAGTTTACTGGAATATATAATGGCTACATCTTTTTTATCTTTTTTCTTTACTTCAGCAGCAACCCCCTGGGCTAGAAACCCCTGGGGGGCAGTAACTCCACCTTCGATTATCTTCATAATTCTTCTTGCCTCCAGAAAGTTTTTACGGGTGTACCCCGGGGAAGTTTAAACTTTTACTCTCGCTAATACCTAACATAATATTAAGGTTTTGAATAGCCTGCCCGGAGGCCCCCTTGGTCAAGTTGTCCAGGGCCGAAACTAATACTACCCGGCTACTGGTCTCATCTGTATATATACCAATCTGTACTATGTTGCTGCCATAAACCCATTTGGTATGGGGCATCAGCCCGGGTGGCAGCACCTGCACAAATTTTTCTTCCCGATATTTTTCCTCCAGTACTTCCCGCAC
>JAQUGU010000233.1 GCA_028683995.1 Syntrophomonadaceae bacterium
TTTCTTCTATTTCCCATACATTGCGGGCATATTCGGCCAGCCGGGGAGCAGTTTGCTCATCCAGAACATATTGCATCCAATAGGGAGTAAGGACAGCCAGGCCCAGACCATGGGTTACATCATAAAGGGCGCTGATTTCATGCTCTATATCGTGGGTGGCCCAATCAGTACGCTTGCCGGCTCCCAGCAATCCATTTAGGGCCAGGCTTCCGGTCCACATCAAATTGGCGCGGGCTTCGTAGTTATCCGGTTGGGCTATGGCTATTGGTCCATAGTGGATACAGGTTTTAAGCATGGCTTCCGCCAGGCGGTCTTGAATATAGGTTCCCAGGGTGGGGCTGAAATACTGTTCAAATACATGGCTCATAATATCGACTGTTCCTGCTGCTGTTTGTTCAGGGGGAACAGTAAAGGTGTATTCCGGGTCAACAATAGAAAAACGGGGAATTAATACGGGACTGCCGGTTCCCAGTTTCTCTTTAGTATCATCATTGCTGATAACTGCGTTGGGGTTCATTTCCGAACCGGTAGCAGCCAGAGTCAGTACCGTGCCTATAGGCAGAGCATAGTTTATTTTAGCCTTGCGGGTAAAGAAGTCCCAGGCATCACCATCATAGCCGGCACCGGCGGCAATAATTTTGGCACAATCAATAGTGCTGCCCCCCCCAACTGCCAGTACCAGGTGTACCTCGTGTTTCTTACAGAGCTCTATCCCCTGGCGCACGCTGCTTATCCGGGGATTAGGCTGCACCCCGGAGAGTTCCACATGAGTAATACCATTATCCTGAAAGACCTGCAGTACCCGGTCGTAAAGCCCGCTGCGTTTGATACTGCCCCCACCGTAGACCAGCAGCACTTTATCTCCGTAACATAATATTTCCTTGCTCAGGTCTTCAATTTTTCCCCGTCCAAAAGAGATACGGGTAGGGAAATGAATATTAAAGTTTAACATTTTATACCTCCATTAGCTGTTAAGGTTACCGATAATACCATTAAAACCTTGCCCCAGGCTAATTGTCAACCAGCCACAATAAACTGGCATAAGGGAGTTGATATATAAATCCTCCATGAGTGCGGACACGCAACCACTTATTTCGTACTTCAGGATTAGTTGCCGGAATTTCAGCCTGGGCAATAGATTGCACAATAATATTGCTGAATGGTATTTTGCCGGCCAGGGGCAGATCGTTATTCAGTGCCCAGAAATAAGTCCGGGGACTGTCCCCGGACTTATTTTGCGAACTATTTGTAGCTACAGTTTTTGTTTTAAGGTTAAATTTTCTCCTGGATTTACCCGCCCAGGGCACAAAAACGTTGCAAGCCCATGATATGACAGGCGGCGGCTCCGGTGGTTCCGAAGAAAAGGGTTGGTTTCTGTTTGCAGTAATCAGTAATGGTAGAGTTCACCACGGTGCTGCCGGTGGCCACAATAACATCACACCATTCCAGTATTTCATCGGTTGCTTCATATCCTTCAACCTGCACTCCCGATTTAATTTTCCCTATATTATCAGGGTCCAAATCCACCACCCGCAGGGAAAACGATCCGGTCAGTTTCTCCAACATAGCTGGTTGATATCCGATAAGTGCTACCCGGGGGTTACCAAATTCCGCCTTAATATATTCAACCAATTCCCTGGCACATTGCTCCGGCTGGTCATCATGGCAATGGATGGTTTTCTCAATTAGGCCCAGGTAACAGCATATGGCGTTCATGCTGGCTACCAGTATCGCCCGGTCAAAATTGCTTTCCAGGGGATTGTTTAAGACCTCCTTCAAGGTACCCTTAAAATTACCCGCCATATCAGTAAAGGCTTGTCCTTTGCACCCCTTGAAATCAGCCTGCATTAGCTTTTCTTTGCCTTTGACAATAGGGAAGTCCTGCCTTTGGGGGTTTCCTATGGCCTCTTCTACCGAAAGAGCCCGGCCAGTAATAACAATCTCCTCATCCAAAAGATTATTCGTTTCTACTATCTCCCGAAATCGCTTTATCAGTTCAGAATAAAAATGTTCCTGTGTACTCATCTTAACCCTCCCGTTCATAACCCGACGACTTGGTTATTAAATCAATTATAGCACTAAACCTTATGGTACTTAAAATCATTAAAAGCCTGCATCCATTCTGGATTATTTTCCATGAATTCAACCAGCAGCATAATTTTCCCTATAGTTTCTTGACTAATATAATGCTCTATCTTTTCAGTTTCTTCCAACAACTGTTCTTTAACCCCTATAATTGCTAAAAAGCGCTCCAGGGTTTCATGCCTTTTTAATAAATACTGTCCGTGTTCGCGCCCCTTTTTGCTAAGTTCTATCACACCATACTTTTCAAACTGCAGGTAACCCATTTCCGCCAGCTTTTGAACCATTTTACTGGCCGAAGGAGGCTGCACATTAAGAGCTGTTGCCAGGTCGCCTATACGGGTATAGCCTTTATCCCGAGCCAGGCGATAAATCATCTCCAGGTAGTCTTCCATACTGGCGGTAATAGTTTTAGTTTCCTGCTGCTTAATTTGATAACCGCGAACAGTGCGAAACTCGCGTCCCTGATTTTCCATAAACCCACCTCTCTGGCATTCGCTAAAGTCATTATAATAAATGTTTTTCCTAAAACATTTCTATGTAAAAACGTGCCTTCCAATTACTTTTGGAGTACAAGAAACTCTCACCTTGTCACCTTGGGGCATTCGTTAACGAATACTTCAATCACTACGGGAATTACTTCCGCTGCTACCTGAGGGTTAGAGCCTCCAGAGAGTACAAAGAGTATTGGCTTTCCCAAAGTTATAGACTCCAGAATCAAAAAGAGGCAGACCCATGGTCTGCCCCTATATATTCTAACCGGCGTCTTTGTCTATTTTGACCAGCAACTGGTCACCTTCGGCGCTAATGGTTACGATATCATTGGCCTCGATATCTCCCTTAATGATGTGCCGGGAGAGCATAGTTTCGATTTCATGCTGCACCAGGCGTTTCAAGGGGCGGGCGCCGTAAGCGGGATTATAACCTTTTTCAGCCATGTAGTTTAAGGCCGCATTATCCCACTTCAGGTCAG
>JAQUGU010000234.1 GCA_028683995.1 Syntrophomonadaceae bacterium
GTGGCCGCTGCTAAAGGGTATCGATTGATACTGACTATGCCGGACACCATGAGTATTGAAAGAAGAAGCCTGCTCAAAGCGTTGGGAGCTGAACTGGTTTTGACTCCAGGTGCTGAAGGAATGAAGGGGGCTATCCGTAAGGCGGAAGAACTGGCTACCCAGGTGGAACACTCCTATATCCCGCAGCAGTTTAAAAATCCAGCCAACCCTGAAATTCATCGGCAAACTACTGCCGAAGAAATCTGGCGGGATACCCATGGTAAGGTTGACATCTTTGTGGGTGGAGTAGGAACAGGTGGTACGATAACCGGTGTGGGGGAAGTATTAAAAGAAAGAAACCCTAACGTGCAAATTGTTGCGGTAGAGCCTTTTGATTCACCGGTTATCTCCGGTGGTAACCCTGGCCCGCATAAAATACAGGGAATTGGAGCCGGATTCATACCGGAAATATTAAATACTTCGATTATAGATGAAATCTTCAAGGTGAAAAATGACGAGGCTTTTGCAACGACCCGCCAGCTTGCTGCGACCGAAGGATTGCTGGTTGGTATATCATCGGGAGCCGCAACCTTTGCGGCCACCCAGCTGGCCCGGCGACCAGAGAACAGAGGTAAAACTATCGTTGTCTTGCTGCCGGATAACGGAGAGAGGTATTTATCAACCCCACTCTTCCAGGGTCTGCAGTAGTTTTTAAGTAATTTGTCCGCCGTGGATTCAGCCAAAAGTGTTCCTGTTATATAGCTATAAATCTGTTTTAAATCCTCGCTGGCTTTGCATTAGAAATTTCTTTGCCCGGTAGAAAAGATCAAACAATATTGTAAGTCAGAGGGATTACCGATTAATGTGCTTCATATATTTTAAGAATACTGGCCCGCCATTTTTGTACCGCACTTTTAAGTGATAGTCTGACGGGGTTGTTGACATACTCGCAAACGAGTGTATCAACAACCTTCACCACAACTTTGCTCCCAGACTTAATTTTCCATCTGCGCTTTAATCTTTTCTATTTCCTTATCACTAAGATCGGTTATTTCCTTTATTTCATCAATGCTGATTTTCTTTTGGAGCAGTTTCCTGGCTATTTCCAGCTTACCTTCCATTTTTCCTCTTTCCTCTACAACCGGATCATACAGAGTTTTGGCCATGCTCAGCACCTCCTCGTTCAGCCTTTCATCTTTTACGTACCTGCTGTTTAAGTATCTGAAGAGTTCTGCATTAGCCAGAAGTATTTTGTGCAGGTCTTCTCCATCTATTTCTTCAGCGTGAAACAGCCGGACGGCTTCAATGGATATGTTTTCCGCTATCTGTTGGGCTTTCTGAATTAGTTCCCGGAGTTCCTGTTCGGTATGGGTCTTTCTGCTTTTAATTTTCTCCATCTCATAGCGTAACTTGAATACCTGCAACGGCAACAGGGGGTAGAGTTTTTGTTCTATAATTTCTTCTGTGCCGTATTCCCAGTATTTCATTACCGGTACCCAGTATTTTACTTCCTGTCCATCGGGAAAGATTAGTCGCAGTCTTAGTTCATCTTTGATATTGGGGTTTTGTTCTATAAATATAACAAGTTGTCGGGGTATGTAGAATACTGTTTCTTCCTGGCCGCCCTGGTATTTAGCTATTTCTTTGGCTTTGCGGATTCCATATTCCAGCATTCTTATTACCATGCGGTCATCACTTAAGGTTTGTATTTCTATGTGATAGTGATTGGATTTATCGGCATCACTCAGGTTGAGAAACAGGTCTCCTCTCAGAATATGGTATTCATCGTCAACGAACTCACTGTTGGCAAAGCTTACTGCGGTTGTCTCTGTTGCATAGTTTTCTTTAAACAGGCTGTTTAACATACTTATCAGTACTTTGCCGGATACGCTAAACAGGGATTTTAGTATTTCATCCAGTTTTACCCGCTCTGAGTCGGTTTTCTTTTGGGGCAAGCTACTCACCCACCTTCTTAAAAATATTATACTATATGCTGTGAGCCAAAACTACTTTTCGACCTGTTCCTGAGCGGAAGGTGATTAAACCATTTTGTACGGATAAGGCTCCAAAGAAGCAAGTAATTTCTTAAATTCGAAGTTATTACGTTATCAGTGCCTATTTTCTAATTATATTCTTCAAAGTATCGATATCGGCAGTCGGCTGCTGGCAACTGAAGTTTTCCTGAATACGTGATTGGGTACAGAATCAACAAGATAATAACGTTGCATCTGAAAAATCCTTTTTTGCCCTACAACGTGGGTCGGACGGAATCCACGATCAATTCGCTGTTGAATAAATCCCTCAGCAGGTTGGCCTGTGTACATAGGGAGATACCAGCAATATGCCTTCGATCCATCAAAAGGTATTCAGGGCCGAAACGAATATAGGGTTCGGATCCTACGGCGCAGAAAACCTTGAACCCGGACTGTTGCAGATAGCGGAAGCGGGCATCCTCCGGGGAGACCCGACTGCCAAAGGGATAGATATAAACCTTGCTGGGCCCGACTAGAGGCTCAACTTCGGCTTTCCACTTCAGGGTATCCGCCACCAGCCTTTCCAAACGAAGCTGCCATAAACCCAACTTTTTTACCATTAACTATTAAATCTGATCTCCTTTTATATATAGATATACGTAATTCAGAAATATCGCTAAGAAGTATAATGCCAGTTTCAATTTTATTACTTTGATTATTTGTATATAATCTGTAAAATAAATGATTATTGGTAATCTTGTTGACAACCTTTCAAAACTTATCAAGGAAACAACCGTTATTATGCAGCGGGCTTGTCGATCTTAGGAGCTGCTGCTACAGTAGGCATTGGTGCGGCAGCGGTAGCTAATTTGCTAGTATGGGGTGCAATACTGGCAGGAACTGCAGCAGGTGCTTTAATAGGTTGGGGCATCAGTTCTCTTAAAAAGACCTGGTTTGGAAGGTGAGGATTAACAAATGAGTTTTAGCTTTATGCCCTGGCCGCTATTTTTATTAATAATAATAGGTCTTGGGACTGTATTGATAATCTGGTCTATTAAGTCACGTAATGATTCAGCTATGCGTATTGGTACAACTGGAAA
>JAQUGU010000235.1 GCA_028683995.1 Syntrophomonadaceae bacterium
ATAGCTAATTGTAGTACTTCATTTACAGCAGTCCAATCCTCCCGCAGTGCTTCTGTCCCCATCAGGGTACCAATATGCCCACCTTCAGTCAAAATCTCCACTACGTCTTCTGGAGGAGTGCTGACATAATTTTTTAAAGCGAAAGCCTGGGCCGGAGGGGTGATATGATCCTTTTTCCCGGCCATTATTATTATCGGGCAATTAATGTTGCGCAAATCTACCGGACGTCCGTCTAATTTGAAGCTACCCGGTTTGGTAAGATTATTCTCCTTAAATATGTTTTTAATAATGTCCAGATAAAATTTACCGGGCATCATCTGGGTGTATTCATACCAATTTTCAAAATGGACAAAACGCTTGATTCCTTCGTCATCATTTTCCTTAATCATCTTCCACAGGCGAAAGTATTTGCGCACATAGTGCTCTTCGACCTGCATGTTCTTAAACCCCCAGAGAATGTATTGACCGGACATCAGCCCCAGGTTAGTAGCCACCAGGAGCCTGAAAAACTTCATTGGTAGTTGAGCATCCTCCACTATATCGGAGGGGGCAGCAAAAACATCTATCGGGGCGGCTGCGGTAACCAGGGTAGCTATTTTATCCTGAAAAAGGGAGGTGTAGATGCTGGCCTGCCAGCCTCCCTGGCATTGCCCTACCAGATGTATTTTATAGATGCCGGTACGCTCGCGTATTTGATCCACGGCCTCATCGGTCAAGCGGATAATATCATTCAACCCCAAATCTTTGAATTCCGGCGTAGCGGAAATCCATTGGGCCACATAGACGTCATAGCCATAACGCTGGAAAACTCGTACCAGGCTCTGAGCCGGTGAGTAATCGGCCAAATTAGAATGGTGCCCGGCCTGAGGTGGCAAAATCAATACCGGCCGTTTAGCATCACTATGCCGACGGTTGGGGAAATGGCGAAGGCACAGGGTCTGATGTTCATAAATAATTTGGTTAGGGGTTGACCACTGAGGATGCGGATTTTGCATCTGGTATAAAATATCAAAGTAGCGAACGGTTTTAGAAACATTACGCAAATAAGGGTTAATATCCTGCCAGTAATCCATAGACCTGCTCCAGTACTGCTGCTGGTATTCCAGCATATTCATAAGTAGCCCTCCTAATTGTGAAGTGGGAAGCGGGAAGTTGGAAGTGAGAGGCACTAAAAGCTCAACTTCCCGGTCATAATATCGTTGTAAATATCCTGGGTCATGGGTATATAAGCTTCTTTTTGTGGATGCCATAAGAAAATTGGGTCCCTTACCCGGGAAATATCAAAGGATTCCTGCTGTAACTGCCTTTTCACCTCTTCCAGGCTATCAATATGATCCATTTGTTTACAAATACGAACAAATATCGGACGGGCATGTTCGGGCATACGACGGTTGATATAGCTTAGAAAGCGCTTCCAATCCATAGTCTCACCTTCAATAAACGTTAATGCCGCCATACCGCAGCGCCCTTCATAGCCGGGAATTTTAACCCCGTAGACGCTTGCATCCTCGATAGCTCCAAAGAACTTTATTAAAACATCGGCTACCTGATGGGCGGACACGGTTTTAGCCTTCCAGCGATAAGTATCCCCCAGGCGGTCGACAAATGATATATAATCACCTTCATGCAATTCCATCAGGTCACAGGTATTCAGGTAGACATCACCTTCCTGAAAACCGTTACGGATAATTTTGGCCTCGGTAGCTTCCAGGTCATTTACATAACCGTAAAAAGGATTAACATCATTTATTTCGCACAACAATGCCCCAACCATGCCCGGGTTGCATCTGATTAACCGCTTATTCTCATCGCGCAACAGCTCACTGCTGTCAAAATCACAGCAGACCACTTCTCCCTGACGCTGGTTTAATATGCTTAGATTACCGCACATACCCGGGATTTCTTCATAATTAAAAAAGCTTCCTACGTTTTCAGTGGTACCGTAAATCTCTATCATATGCTTGATGCCGAAGCGCTGCTTAAATGGTTCAATAAGATCTCCCCACATACCATTGCATATTACTATTTCCAGGGAGTTATCGGCATCATCCGGTCGTTCTTCCTGGCTATAAAGATAGCGGCACATTTCCCCTACGCCAGTAAAATAATTAGCCTGGTAACGGCGAATATCAGACCAGAACCGGGTAGCCGAAAATTCCGATTTTAGAACCATGGTACTGCCGGAAATTATCATCCCGGAAAAGCAAACCGTAAAACCACTATTATAATACAGGGGCAGACACATGTACTGAATACTATCCCCATCTAAATTACCAAAGCTTTTCATCTGCTGGCCTACCATCCACCACCTCTGATGGCTTACCGGTACTGCTTTGCGTGCTCCGGAACTCCCCGAAGTATATAAATATACTAAAATGTCTTCACCCTTAATTTCTGAGGTTAGGGGTAGGTTCTCCTCGCTGCAGTCCTCCAGCCCAAGGGTCAAACTATGCAGGAAGGCAGGCAATTCCAGAGCAGGTTTGACCCCGTCAACATAAACTGTCCCCGGGGACCGGAAACGCAAACGTTCGGCTATAGTCTGGTAAAGTTCGATAAAATTACTCCCTATTATCATAGACCGAGCTTCAGCCAGATTTATACCCTGAGCTAGTACTTCGCCCCGTACCCCTGTATTAATTAATGCGGTGATTACACCAATTTTAGCCAATCCGGTAACCACCATCAGGTACTCAGGGCAATTATCCATCAACAGGGCTACTACATCACCCTTTTTATAGCCCTGGCTATGAAAAAAATTGGCATAACGATTAGCCCGGCGATTATATTCCTCGTAGCTAATAACCTTTTCCTGCCATAAAATTGCCGAATGTTGGGGACACTCCCTGGCCTGTTTCTCTACTTCCTGGCCCAGAGAAGCCGTTTTGCATTTACCGTTATTTATAATATCAAAATACCCCTGGGGATTCACTGATCCACCCATTTAACCAACCTCCACCCATATAAATGTACCATAACCATAATATGTAGTACTTCCCTGCATATTCTTTCGTCAGAAGATAGGTTCATTCCTGCTATTTTAATAGCTAAC
>JAQUGU010000023.1:0-1489 GCA_028683995.1 Syntrophomonadaceae bacterium
GGCCAGATGCGGCGGCAGCAGAATCCTGACTATAGTGGAAATGAAGAATATAATTATTTCCTGGCGGTTATTTTTCCTGATGAGGATTTGCATATCATGGACTATAACCGGGTAGTAAAGGATTTGAACAGTCTAACAGTACCGGAGTTTTTGAACCAGGTGCAGGAGAAATTTACTATTCAGCCCCATAATAATCCGGAACCATACCAACCTCAGCAAACGCATGACTTCGGCATGTACCTGGATGGTAAATGGTATCGTCTACAGGCTTTATCGGGAAGTTTCAATGAAAGTGATCCGGTAGCCAGTTTAGATGTTTCTATCCTGCAGGATAATCTCCTGAACCCTATTCTGGGCATCAAGGACCCCCGGACAGATAAACGTATTGATTTTGTCGGTGGTATCAGGGGATTAAAAGAACTGGAGAGGCGAGTTCATACTGATATGAAAGTGGCCTTTTCTATGTACCCCACCAGGATTCAGGAACTAATGGCCATAGCTGATGCCGATAAAATAATGCCCCCCAAATCCACCTGGTTTGAACCCAAGCTGCGCAGCGGCTTTTTCATTCACCGCTTATAAATCGGCAGGCCCGGGACAGTGTGGGACAAGGGACCTGTCCCTCTGTCCCCTGTTTATTTAAACAGTTTCTTTAACAGATGCCAGAATTTTATGCAATATTTAATGGCAAGAAAAACCGAACATATAAATAATACTACGTCTAAAAAAAATATAAATCCCTTATTCAGGGGCCCATTTCTAACCCCTAAAAACCACAATAGAATGGTAAAGGATAAAAGAAAGTCATAAAAAAGTTTTTCCATAATAACAAGTGGAAATATCTAACCACTTGATGCATCTCCCTTCTATAGCGGTCCATTATCATCAACAGGGGGACAGGGGACCTGTCCCCCTGTCCCACATAAAAACGCCTCCGACTACACAAATTAAAGGTAGAAGGAGGACAGGTTATGCAACTAAGTAAGGAACGTATGCGTTTACTGGCTGCAGCAGCAGTATTAATCATTATTGCTCTTGCTCTATTATTAACTCTTACCTTAAAGAAACCTCCCCAGCGTTCGCCCCAACCGGCACCTAAACCGGCAGAAGGCAAATGGTATATTCAGTTTTCCGTCAAAGACCAGAAATCAACTGCTTATACTGAAGAACCTGGCGCACCGGTGGCAGCCAACGGTAAAGGATATTTTATTGGTGGTATTGCCGTCCATCCTCGCTATCCGGTAACCTCTGGTGGTGACCCGCGGGAACCAATACTGCCCTTTGGTACGGTAGTTTACCTGGAAAAACCTATCAAGGTTCAGGGTCAGGAATTTAAAACCCTTAAGGTTATGGATACCGGCGATGTCAACTACGGGTTGTGGCCCAATTCTCCTTACTGGTTCGATGTTTATTACGGTACCGGCAATTTCTATAATAACCGGGATGCGCGTGATTATGGTGTTCCCCTGGTCAACTACTCCTGGTATGA
>JAQUGU010000023.1:1589-12763 GCA_028683995.1 Syntrophomonadaceae bacterium
CACCTCTTCAAATGGATGAGCTCGCAGTTCTTCAACCAGTTCCCGGGCTGGAGATTTTTCGCCAATCTCCAGAAACTCTTCCCAGCTCATGAAGTCAAAAGGTACCACTTCCACCTGTTTAAACCCATTGCGCTCAAACATCGCGGTCAGTGATTGCGGGTCAAAATGATGCATATGCAGCATAGCCGGGAAAATAGTTCCTTCTATGCTTTCCCAGATGCGCTGCTCCACTTCTCCGTAACGGGTAGGGGCAGTGATAAATACCCTTCCCCCGGGTTTAAGCACGCGGCCAAATTCTTTTACTATTTCTTCAGGTGAATAGGTATGTTCCAAAACATCCAGACAGTTTATACTATCAAAATATTCTTCCTGGTAGGGCAGGCTGTCAATACTGCCTTCGGTAAAGGTTACTTCCCGGGATGTACCCGCCAGCAGATCCTCAGCACTGGGAAATTCACATTGTACCGCCATAGTTCCCAGCTCTTCCTCAATCAAGCTGATAACCCGGGGAAAGGTCTTTTTCTCTCCCTTTTTCATCATAAAGGAGAGAGCCATAGCCCTTTCTAACCTGGCCTTGCAGGCGTCTACAGAATGTACCGTAAGAAACTGGCTCATTACCAGAGTGGCAAAACCTGCTCCACAGCCAGCATCCAAAACCCGCCCCTGCATCTTTTGCACCAGGGGGTAAACGTATTTTAAAAAGGAGTACTCCCCCCCGGAAGAAAAATTCTGCAGGGCAATAATTTCATTCAGGGTAAAAAGATCCTGCTGGCTTAAAGAAGAGCCAATTGCCTGTCGGAACCAATTACGCAGGGCCAAATCTTCCTGCAGCCTGGTAGTTATCTCCTGAATATCCTGGCTGCCAGAAGCCTCCTGAATTTTTAGCCGTTCTTCTTCGCTAATTACTTTCCAGATATATTCCATGAAAAAAGGAAAACAGACATTATTATGTACATTAAAGAGAATAGCCTGTTCCGGTTTTTCCTGGCGCAAACGAGCGGTAATATCATGAAAATCAAGCAGGAAGGCGATTGCCTCTTCATCACTACGGGAAAACAGCCCGGCATAAGTTCCGGCCAAATCAGTAGTGCCGGGAAGGAGTTTACGGTACTGTTCTAAAACATCCTCATCTATGGATTGAAAATAGTAATTAAAAAATTGCTCCAAAATCATTATATAACCCCCTTTTTATTATGCCGGCCCCAGATCGGGGTTGTTTCCACCTGCCAGCCAGATGAACTGCTCGTAATCCTCTTCCTGAAAATCAGTCTCCATCTCCCAGCTTATGCTTATTTTACAGGCCGCTTCACCATCCTGAAAAAGTATAGCGGGTCTAATCATCAAGCCTGAACTGTGATAACCCAGTCGGCTTTGCTCAGGGAAAACGTAATTTTTATAGTAATGTTTTACGGCCGGTTCAATATACAGATAAGGCAAAGAGTTATTTGATTCCAGGTTCAAGCTTAAGCGATTGTAAAAACAATTACCATCACCGCTACGAATCTGGTATATGTAGTCCATTCGTTCCGGCCGTTTAACTATGGTTTTCTGGTTATAAAACTCCAATCCGTCCTCTGTACTCCGGGATAAATCCTGTACATAACACTCACTTCGCTCTTCAGCTAACGTAGAGATTAGACCCAGGCCTGCCCGGGGCCTGAACTCCACCTCATCTGAAGGTGTGGCCGAAGTTACCAATTGTGGAGCCAAAATCAGGTTAAATTTCTCCCCTCCATGACATCGGGCCTTGATACTTACCTGTAAAGATCCCTCCTTTAACCAGAATTCCTTTTCTATGTCTATTTTTAAAGGCATGTTATCCATAATATCTATAGTCTGGGAACAACTCATTTTTACCCCCTGATTGAAATCGTGGTCAGGCTCTTCATCTATAGTATAGGTTCCCAGATCAAAATCGCCCAGGCTAAATAGTTCGTTATTACTCTCGATTAAAACTTCACAACGCAGAGAATTACGACAGCGTTCACGCCGTCCCCCTTCTTCGTAAAACTGGCAGCTTATACTGCTGTCGGTCTCCGTAAATACCAGGGGGTAGGAATAGCGGAAAACAGAATTATAAGCTTTAATGGTGCTCAAATCGCCAGCAATAATCTCGCGCATGGCAGAGTAATCGTTCTTAATAGATGGAGCCAGAACATGATGGTAGCTGATACAGCCGCCTTCACTATCTAAAACTAGAGTTTGTTCTTCATTCTCCAGAAATACCTCGTTTTTACCATCATAATCCCAATCTCTGACCGCTGCAGGCTTGAAATCGCCGGCATTAATCATCTCCAGCCGAGAATTTAATATTTTTATCACCATTTCCATATAGGCCAAACCCTGGACGTCATAATAGGGTGATGAACCATAAACCGGATGGCGACTAGCCCATTTAGGGTCTTCCTGGTAAAGCAGATTTCTAACCCGGTTAAGTAGTTCATAGTCCTCTTTAAACTGAGGTTCATAGTATTGCTGGAGTATATATGATATGAATTCATACCTTTCAGCACCTTCCAGCAAAGACCGCTGTATTATATCGTCCATAGGGGCAGGAAGTTCAATCCCCAGTCTCTGGCGAAAAGACTGCAGAATTAATTTTTCCAGGCATTCCTGCAATGCTTCCACATCGCGCAGGCGGCAAATTACCCGCCGCAGCCTTTCATCTCCGTATGTCACTCCCCTTATTCCCCTCTTCGCTGTCCAATTCTCCCACTCAATATAGCTGCGACTACTGGCAACGGGATAGCTATCTAAATAACCCTGGGACTTAAGGTAGCTTTTAAGCCCGGTAAAACTAATATCAGGGTCATTATCTACCAGACGGAAAAACTCTAATAACCATTCCCGATCACCTTCGGGGTCTTTGCTCCACTGGCCAAATTTCTCCGCATCTTCGAAAATAAGCAGGAGCGGTTCTATATCCCGTCCATAGCTTTTAACCATTTGATAAGCATTTTCCAGGGCGTCTTTGATATAAAAATAGTAGTGGGTTGGTTTAATCCTTACGGTATCACCAGCAGTAAACCCCTGTCTTTTTAAAAGCTGATAGCGAAACTGGCTATGTATAGGCATAACATGAAAAGCCTGCCCCCCTATCTCATCACGCAGGGGAAAGAAAAGCATCTGCTCTGGAATATGGCTAATGGTAGTTATAGATACCGGGTCGTTAAAGCCAAAATGTTTCAGGCAATAATCGCTATCCGAACCCGGATAGGAGAAATGTTCCTGGTAAAAAGTCTCCACGTCCAGGTAATAAATAGCCGGTGCCTGAATTAATGATGCCGCCCGGGTAATCTCCCGAAGTACACTTTCACCGCATTCCCGTTCAACCAGGTGAATACCCTGCCATTCAGATGCCTTTATCCCTATAGTTTCCTGCAGCAGTTGGTCATATTGCTTAAGCTGATAAAGGTAATCATCCACCCGGGTAGATAATTGAATAAAAGGCTCATCCGCCAATCCGCCGATTATACCGATTTTGCCACTGGCCATCATCGAGTTAAATAGGTCCAGGTATTCTTTTTTCTGATCCCTAATCCAATAGAGAAAAGGTCCGGAAAAATGCAGGTTAATATAAAAAGAATCCAGATTTACAGCATCCTGGAGTAGTTTTAGCCAGGGTAAATAAGAATTGCTGTAAGCTTCCTCTCGGGTTTTTTGCAACTGAAAATGAGGCTGGTGAAAATGGGGACAAAATGCAATATGACCTTTCATATTAAACCTCCTGGTGAAATTTGGTTAAAAAAATCATCCTCATGCTGAATCCGATGCAGCCATTTAGCAAATTCATCATCTGTTTTATTGCTGCGTAAACAGTTACTAAGCCGCAATAGCTTGGTATAATGTTCAAAAAAGCGCTTCATCGCATAATCGCGGGTAAGATTATTGCTTACCATAAACAACCAGTCACTACTCTGGATAAGCATTAACTCCTTGAGGGCCTGGCATACTGCCAGCGTGTGGATATCGCTGCCATCAGCATATATTTTCAGGGCTTCATATTCCTTGCCCGCTTTTTTAATAATCTCCCACATCCATGCCGTCTCGTTATTATCCCAGACATAATGTTTTCCTCCCATACCCCAGGAGGATTCAAAAACCTGAGCTTCATGTTTGGCCGGTCCCACCTGATAAGGCAGAGCCAATTCCAATTCGCTGCTTAGATCTATCTCCTTTATTACCTCTTCCAGCCAGCTTACTCCTTCCCACCACCAGTGGCCAAAGAGTTCCGTATCATAACAACCTACTATGGATGGGGTTGTAAATCCCAGTTTCCTGGCTTCGCGGCTGTTTTCTTCCAGGCTTTTCACGAAATGAACCGCATGCTGTTTTGCCCGTAGAGCAGCTTGTTCAAGATTGTATACCTGTTTACCCTCTAGGGTCCTGTGATTGGTAACCTTCCAGTATTTAAAACCGGAACGCTGGTCCTGTTTGTGAAACTCCCGGTAGTCCGGATCCCCGGGGTAACCATAGTCAGCCGACCAGACCTGGTGACTCACCATGGAATTACGGCCATAAACAGTTATATCTTTGTCTTTAATGCGGTAGGGCCGGTAGGTACTCAAGCCAGTGCGAGCAAAGGTAGCAATTTCCACTTCTGCTTCATCGCCTCCCTCACTGAAGACCTCTATCGGTTTACCTCCTTCAATAGCATGGCTATCAACGTAAAAATATTTAAAACCATTCTCAATAAGGATATCCTCTATACCATGAAAATACCCACATTCGGGTAACCAAAACCCCTGAGGCTCACGGTCAAAATAATGCTCATATACCCTTTTACCCCATTTCACCTGGTACTCCAAACCGGAGGAATCCAGCAAAGGCAGGTAGGCATGGGTAGCAGCAGTGGTTATAATTTCAACCTCACCCTCATCCTGCACTCTTTTTATAGCTCCCACAATATCCTTATCAAACTCAACTATGAAATCGCGACGGGTATCACGGTAAAAACGCCGGTAAAAAGACGCCATCCGGGCAATATCTTTTTCCCCCCGGGACATGTAATAGCGTTCATCTTCCAGGGCCAGGACTTCACGTTCTTGCAGATAGGTAATAAACTCATGCTGTATATAGGTGGAGCTGAGCTGCTCCAATAGAGTGGGACTGAAACTAAATGATAGGGCATTATTAATACCTGCATCCTTTAAACGATTCCAGGTCTGTATGAGAGGGATATAAGTCTCAGCTATGGCTTCAAACAGCCATACCTCACCAAATGGCCATCTTCCCTGCCTTTTGACATAGGGAATATGGCTATGTAAAACCAGCAATATTTTTGAACTCACCTGGCCCCACCCTTCCTCCACTAAATGTACGTAGATTAGAAGACCAGAAACTAATTAAAATTAAATATCTTTTTCCCCTTTTGTTCTAAAACCTGTTCATAAATCCTGATAGTAGACCGGGCGATAACCTCCCAGTTATATACTGAAGCAATCATTTCACCGGCATTACGGCAAAGGTTGTCTGCTATGTTTTCATCGTTCAGTACCCGGGTAATAGCTGTGACCAGTTCTTCCTCATTAGCTGGAGCAATCTTCAAACCGGTAACCCCATCTTCCACTATATCTGCCAATCCACCCACATCCCCTACAATAACAGGGGTATTGGTGGCCATAGCTTCAAGTGCTACTATACCAAAGGGTTCGTACAGACTAGGAAATACTGCTACCCGAGCCTGGTGATAAATATAATTACGCTCTTCATGATAAATAAATCCGGTAAATACAACTTTGTCTTCCAGCCCTAATTTCTGGGTAAGCCTTTTTAGTTCACCTAACAAAGGCCCTTTTCCCCCGATATACAGACGAGCCTGCGGTATTTCTGCCAGTATTTGAGGAAAACTGTTAAGCAGATACCAGACCCCCTTTTCCGGTACCAACCGACCCAGGAATACGATAACTTTATCTTCTTCACTAATACTAAACCTGGATTTCTCAGGCATAGGTAAAAAAATATCGGGGTCAACCCCGTTGGGAATAATAACAATATCATCCCGGGGACGCCCAAACAATGAGGCAATCTCATCCTGCATGTATTGACTGCAGCATATAACCCGGTCGGCCTCCAGGGCCAGGTTTTTTTCTATTTCATTTATTTCCATTTGCATACGGTTATGTAGCCCCAGGTTACGCCCATGTTCAGTAGCATGGATGGTAGTAACCAGGGGAATTTCAAATATTTTGGTAACCGCCCGACCGGCATAAGCTACCAGCCAATCATGGGCATGAATAACGTCAAACCCCCCAATGCGAGTGTTTATATTAACCGCTTCCCGAATGGCATCACTATTAAACCTGAAGGTCCAGGATTTAAAGTTTTCCCCCTCCAGGTAGGAACTGCCCACTCTATGAATATGCACCCCGTTTTCCTCCTGGTAATCGGGGTAATTCTCAACTCGTGGAGTTATAATATGTATTTCAGCTCCCTGTTTTACCATGAAACGGCTCAGGTCGAAAACATGCTGCCCCAATCCCCCAAACATATGGGGAGGGTATTCCCAACTAAATAATAGAACTTTCAAAAATATTCCCTCATTTAAATAACCGTTTATTAAATAATTCTAACAGATAATCGATTTTCATTGTACGTTTTTTTGCTATAATGTTCTATATGTACAATAAGTTTACCATTTAGCATTTTAAATATGGGGGTTATTGAATGAATATTGCTTCAAAAGAAATTCCTGGTAGACAGTCAATTATTAAGGATCTATCACTCGCACCATATGGCTACAAGAAATTAGAATGGGTACAACAATACATGCCGGTATTAAATATCCTGCGCAAAGATTTTGAAAAAACCCGTCCCCTGGCCAATAAAACTATAGCCTGTTGCCTCCATCTGGAAGCTAAAACCGGTTATCTCCTGCAAACCCTGCAAGCCGCCGGGGCAGATGTAGTTGCCTGTGCCAGCAACCCTTTATCCACTCAGGATGACGTGGTAGCTGCTCTGGTTGACTCAGGAATTACCGTTTTTGCTATTCATGGTGAGAGT
This sequence comes from Syntrophomonadaceae bacterium, assembly GCA_028683995.1. GTDB lineage: Bacteria > Bacillota > Syntrophomonadia > Syntrophomonadales > Syntrophomonadaceae > UBA4844. The sequence goes on from JAQUGU010000023.1 coordinate 8,592, forward strand.
ACGGAAGAATATGAACATTTTATGCAGTTAATGCTGGATTGCCAGCCTGACGCCATAATTGATGATGGCGCCGATGTGGTTTCCACTCTGCATAAAGATCGTCCCCAGCAAGCCAAAAAAATTATCGGTGGCTGTGAAGAAACAACCACCGGGATTATCCGCCTCAAATCAATGGATAATGACCAGGCCCTGCTCTTTCCTATGATGGCAGTTAACGATGCTTATATGAAATACCTGTTTGACAATCGCTATGGTACCGGTCAATCGGTTTGGGATGGAATTAATCGCACCACTAACCTGGTGGCAGCAGGTAAAGATGTGGTAGTGGTGGGTTATGGCTGGTGTGGTAAAGGAGTTTCCCTGCGCGCCAAGGGCCTGGGAGCCCGGGTGATTGTTACGGAAATAGACCCTATTAAGGCCAACGAAGCTATTATGGATGGTTTCAAGGTAATGCCCATGGCTGAAGCTTCTCGCCGGGGAGACATTTTTATTACTGTTACCGGTAATGTTAATGTCATTCGCAAAGAGCATATGGAAGTAATGAAGGATAATGCCATTATGGCTAACGCCGGTCATTTTGATGTAGAAATTAGTAAAGGGGATTTAAATAGCCTGGCCGTCAGCACCCGGGTACTGAAGAATAATATCGAAGAATTTGTCATGGCTGATGGGCGTCGGCTTTACCTGCTGGCCGAAGGCAGGCTGGTAAACCTGGCCGCCGGTGATGGCCATCCGGCTGAAGTAATGGATTTGAGTTTTTCATTGCAGGCTCTGTCATTGCTTTACGTAATAGAAAACCACGACCGCCTGGGCAATCATGTCTATAATGTACCCGCAGAAATTGACCAGCGAGTAGCCCGTTTAAAATTACAGGCGGAAGGAATCCAAATTGACCAGCTTACCAAGGAGCAAGAGAAATACCTGGCTAACTGGGATACGAATCTATAAGTAGATATGGGTGTGACAGGGGGACGGGGTTGTTGACACACACTAGTGTGTGTCAACAACCCCGTCCCCCTGTCACCTGCGTCTAAAACAATTGCATAAATTAACCGCCTTTTTCACAAAATACTTAATAATTATGGTGAAAAGGCGGTTTTATTTTATGGATATAATAAACAAAAAACGTATAGCTATTTTCTTTTCCATACTGCTTGCAGTAATGGCCGGCGCCTATATAATCAACGTAATTTCTACCCCGGAAAGCCCGCCTCTTAAACCTGCAGATAAGAATGCTCCTGCTACCTATGTTACCGTACGAGACAGCGAAGGTAACGTAATATTGGAAACAGGGATACCGGTTCATGAGCAAGATGAATATATTAGTGAAACTAATATTCATTATATAATTATCAGCGTTACTGGAAACGAGGCGGTTGCCAGGGTAAAAGAATATCAATCCTCCATGAGCAAAGAGCAAGATAGTCCTTCGGGTATATTGGCTAATTCATCGGCAACAATTCCGGTTCAGGGCTTTTTAGGGGGAAGAGGCAGACATATGGTTATATATCATACCCACAGCGATGAGTGTTACCTGCCCACTTCCGGAACTCTTTCCCGGCCTGGTAAGGGGGATATCTATAAGGTGGGCCAAGCGTTTCGAGATGCACTGGAGATGGGTGGCATAAGTACTAATCATAGCTATAATAAACACGATCCCCACAATATTAATGCTTATAGCCGCTCCCGGCGTACCGCTGTCCAACTGTTAAAAGAACAACCTGATGCAGTCTTTGATGTTCATCGTGATTCCGCCCCCCGGGAAGCCTATTTGAGCATAGTCAATGGAGTCGAAATCGGCAGAGTTATGATTGTAATAGGACGCTCCAATCCTAATATGCAGACTAATCTGGCCTATGCTAAACGGGTTAAGGCCAAGGCTGATGAATTACACCCTGGTCTAATGCGGGGAATTTTTATGGGTCAGGGAGACTACAACCAGGATCTTTACCCTACTGCACTACTATTCGAAGTAGGAACTGAAAACTCCACCCAGGATGAGGCCGAAAAATCAATTCGCTGCCTGGCTGATGCCATCATTCGGGTACCGATAAAATAATTCAAAATCGCCTCAATACCAAATCCCTTCTGCTATCGAGTTATTTTCTTATTCCCCCATGCTTAAAGGTACTCAGCCCAAAATTTCACCCAGATTAATGAGTATTTATCACTGCTGAGTGCCGGGCATACGTAACTACCGGGGATAAAAAACATTACTCAATATCAGCGTTAAAATATAAACCGAAATACGAAGCATTTCTCTTAATTAACATCAACACTCTGGGTTACCATTATCAATTGGAATCCCCCCCCTTTTACTACCTCCACTTAATTCTCTAATTATCCCCTTAAACTCTACCCAAAAACCAGGTATTATCTATACAGGTAAAGAATGCTTATATTAACATGTATGTACTAAGGTTTTTTACATAGTTATGCTAGAGAAGTTTTTATGGTTCCAATTATGTAGAGAAAAAGGAATGGTAGCGCTGGAAGCAAAGTGGAAGGCATTAATTGTAATCTGTATCGGCATATTCATGTCCACCCTGGATGGCAGTATACTTAATATTGCCAACCCCACCATTGCCAGGAGCATGTCAGTCTCCATGCAGCAGGTACAATGGGTAGTTACATCCTATATGCTGGTTATAACTGCTACCCTCTTGTTTTTTGGTAAACTGGGTGATCAAAAAAGTAGCAGCAAGATATACACCTATGGTTTTCTAGTTTTCACCATAGGTTCCTTCCTCTGCAGTCTGGCCTCTACCCTGCAGTTTTTGATAGCTGCCCGGATATTTCAAGCAATTGGAGCCAGTATGATGATGGCTACCGGTATTGGTATTGTCTCCAATGCATTCCCGGCTAAAGAGCGAGGCAAAGCCCTGGGTATCACCGGCAGTATTGTTGGTATAGGTAATATGACTGGTCCCAGCCTGGGCGGCCTGCTGGTAGCCCAATTTTCCTGGCCGGTAATATTTCTCCTTAACATCCCTATTGGCCTGGCTGGCTTCATTCTGGCTACCCGTTATCTCCCAGTTGATTCCCCTGCCCCGGGGCATGCGCAATTCGACCTGCAGGGTAATCTGCTGTTTGCCCTGGCAGCTACCCTGCTGCTGCTGGGCCTTTCTCAAAGTACATCGATAAACTACAACCTTTTATTCCTGGGCATCGTCTTTTTGCTCCTATTTATACTGGTAGAGAGACGACACCCTTATCCACTGCTGGATTTCCATCTTTTCTACATAAAGAACTTTACCTATGGAAATACCATGTCCTTTCTCTCCTATGCTACCCAGACTGCCGCAATTTTCTTATTACCTTTTTACATGGACAGGTTACTTCACCTCTCCCCGGCTACATCCGGTTTGATAATGACTATTACTCCCGTATCTATGGCTCTAACTGCTCCTTTAGCCGGCAATCTTTCTGATAAAATTGGTGCTCCCCGCCTGACTTCCGTAGCCTTTCTGCTTATGAGCTGCGGACATTTTATTCTTTCTACCTTGAGTACCAATTATGATTTACCCCGGATAGCTCTTGGTCTGCTCCTGCTGGGTATAGGAATGGGCAGCTTCGGTTCCCCTAATAACAGTTCCATCCTGGGTTCCATACCTAAAGAAAAAGCGGGCTATGCCGGGGGCTTTATCGCAACTATAAGAAACTTCGGCTTTGCCCTGGGTATTGCTGCTTCTGTCAGCACCTTCACCTTGCTGTTTAACCATAAAGCACAGGGCCTGCCATATATCTTAGCTTATACCGGGGCCAGCGCCTGGGTATATCGAATAAACGCTGCTGTTTGCCTGTTCGGCCTGTTGTTATCAGTTATCAGCAGCCAGCATCGCCAACCTGGTCAAAATTCTTGCCAGAACTTTGACCAGCCCGTATAATTTTGATATAATTATTAATGCATTAGGCGCCTGTAGCTCAGTGGATAGAGCACCGGCCTCCGGAGCCGGTTGCGGAGGTTCGATTCCTCTCAGGCGTACCATTAGTAAAATAGGCACTTTCAAAGGTCTTTGGAAGTGCTTTTTTTTTAAGGTTATACATTTACCAGTTAACACGCGGACAAGGTTCCTGTCACCATAGCCCCCACTTGCATTCTCTATTAATTTCCATTTATAATTAAATAACAATAATACTTACCTGGTTCAAAGGTATTGATAGGAGGGGAT
>JAQUGU010000236.1 GCA_028683995.1 Syntrophomonadaceae bacterium
GATCGTTAATATTCGATATATTCATATCTGCAGATTCTTTGTCCCTTCCATAAGGTATTCCAATTTCTTTTCCATCCCGAACAGTAATAAAATTCTTTTGTAATGGAGAAGCCACGATTTTGCAGTCAGTTTGTTCAAGGTCATTCTCTTGAAGAACAATATTTGCCATTTTACATAAATGTCCACCCAAAGCAACTATTCTCCAATCACCATCAACGAGCGTAACCTCCAGATCAGTAATAATTTTACCATCGGCCATAACAGGCATATAAAAAAGCGGACGTTCCTCGATCTGTTCGGTTATTAGTTGGTCAGGTGAGTATGACTGAGGGTCTATTTGGTATACCTTCCATATTTGTTCTCCTAGATAAGCTTTTTTCCCTTGTGATTCATTTTCAAATCCAAGCGATTCCCAACTTTCCGCACATAAATTACTCCAACCTTGCTCGAATGTATCATTGGCAACAATAAATGCCTGTTGCTGTGGTGATACTGCATAGACACCGCCAGCAGTAATTGAAAGAAGCAAAAATGCAACTAACGTGTACATGGATATTTTTTTCATCGGTCAATCCCTCCCTCTACTGACAACTAAATATTGATGCAGCCCAGCTCCAGCTTGTACCTATAATATTGTTAGTTTACAAATTAAGGCTTCTGGTTCGTGGGGGTTATTTAAACAACATGAACTTTCGTTTTAATAGTTTATACTCAATCCCATAGCCCAATAACATCAGAACAAATATGGCCAGGTATATAACCCTTTCCGCCCTCATTTGCGATTTTATCTTATTTATGGTTTGCTCCTTTTCACCCATGAAATTAAAAATACTCTGCTTTTCCTCTTTTATGGCGGTCATCTGGTAAATAGTTTGGTACAGGGTATCCTGCAGTTCGAAGTATTTACTCCAGGCAGTCACCCGGTCTGATTTAAGCGATGCTGACCATTTATACAGGGATTGATATTGCTCTTCGGAACTGAGCAAGAGGGAGTCACAAGCCGTAATACCTCGATTACCGGTAGGATTTTCAACCTTAAGCAGGCTACATATGGTTGGCACCACATCAGTAATCATAGTATTACTTATGCGGGTATTGTTTTTAAGGCCCGGGCCCTGCATTATTAAGGGTACCTGATTACTGGGTGATGAACTGCGAGGAGAGGTCACTATGATGAGAGAATTATAATAATTGTCTGCTTTTCTTAAACTATTTACAAACGTCCCCAGGGCCAGGTCAAATGATCTAACCGTCTCATAGTAGGCTTTATCGTCCAGAGCTAACAGCGCATTACGGCAGTCATTCAAATATATATAGGTTAAGAAAGGCTTTTGCTTATTAAAAACCCCCAGAGCTTGTTCCAGAACCTTCTCATCGGAATCGGCACTATCACAGCTAAAATAAGTTTTATCCCTATCCTCAAACGATTTCAATTTACCTCCGGAACCGTCAATAACCACATAGCTTTTTCCCAGTTTGCGGATGATTTCAAACAATGATTCTGTTTCTATCCTATTTTTTACCGTAACATGACGGTGATCCTCAGGTAAAGCTCCGGTAATAAGCGAAGCCTCAGCCGCTTCCATGGTGTCTACTTTCAAGGCCATAGACTTGGTGTCCATAACCCCTTCTCCCGCCATGTGCTTCATATTATTTACCGGTACACTGACAAAGCCTTCATAATTTAAACCATCCACACTTATAATGAAGATTTGCTCCAATGGCCTGGGCTCGGCAGCGTCAGAAAAAACATTTCCGGCTGTAATCAGCAAAAACATAATTATAAAACATATCAGATATTTGCCCCAAAATAGTCCCTTCAAATTAACCCCCCCACTCCACCTATTTTCTAATTAACACCATACGCAGGATGCAACTATGGATAAAAATTACCATAAGATTATCCTCACCCCTTACCCCTTACTCTAAATGATTAACAAGTGAGTAATTCGGCGATATTTGCTAGAAAACTTATAACCTGCGTCTAACCAGGTTAATAAATTATATTGGTGGGAAGTCGTTAATATGACTTAAGGGAAAGGTGTAGTCAAAAGCGACCTCTCTTAAATATGGAATAAGCCAAAACCAGGCCCAGGAAAACCGCAGCAAAAAAACCGACTTCCACCAGGGGGATGCGGCTGAATAGCTTACTACTACCTTGCCCCACTACCAGGGAAGTACCAATAATAATGCTGGCTATAATTATTGCCAGGGATAGCCGGTTGGAAAGAATATCAATCTTATTAGTAAAGCGCCTGAGGTTTTCATGTTCCATATGTATTTTAATTTCACCTGCTTCTATCATCTTTAGAACATTATCCACATCCCGGGGCAGGGTACGAGCTACAGCGGCATAATCCATTAATACGCTCTCGGCGCTTTCCTTAAGCTGTTCTGGTGCAAACCTTTTACGCAGCAACCTTTTACCGTAAGGTTGGGCAATGTCAACTATACTTAACTGGGGGTCCAGCTGGGAAATGATTCTTTCTATCGTCATTATCATCTTTACCACCAGGGATAACTCCGGTGGCACCCGTACCCGAAAGTACAAGGATAGAGCAATTAGCTCCGATAAAGCCTCCCCAATATTTATCTGGGAAAGTGGTAAACCATAATACTTTTGCTGCAGGCGGGATATTTCCCGGCGAAACTCGGCCTGATTAATAGACTGGGTACCAATGCCTATATCCAGCAAGGCGCGGGCTACCCCATTAACATCATACTTCATCATTCCCACCAACAGGTCCATTGCCTTCTCCCGGGTGAGGCGGTCTATCACCCCTACTTGTCCAAAATCATAAAAAATGATTTTCTCGCCCTCGGTTATAGCTAAATTGCCGGGGTGAGGATCAGCATGGAAAAATCCATACTCATATACCTGCTTAAACAGGGCCTCAACCAGATGAGTGGCAATTTTCTCCGAGTTATAATGGGCCTTTTTCAGTCCCACCGGATCAGATATTTTAACCCCCTCCACGTATTCCAGGGTTAAAATCTTTTTGGAGGAGTAATCCCAATAAACTTTAGGAATAATTACAT
>JAQUGU010000024.1 GCA_028683995.1 Syntrophomonadaceae bacterium
ATGATAACGAAACTAATACTGGCTGCAGAAGCCTGAAAATACTTATTCAAGAGCGGAAAATCGGCAGGCTCAATTACATAGTGCTGCCATAGCCAGGCTTCACAAAAGCCGGTAGGCAGAGCCGCCAAAAGAATAATTAAACCTATAAATAATATATGCGAACCCCAGTACCGAAACACCCGTATGAGCAACCCCATACTTTGTATACCCCCAAAACTATATAACCCCTTAGATTCATTATCAATAACCCTATTAAACAATGAAATAAAGATAAATACGAAGCAACCGATCAATAGTTCACATTGTAGTACCCGAAGGGTATATTATCAACGATAATCCTTAACTTTTAATTTTTAATTCTTAATTACAATTACTTATATATGCATTTTAACATAAAAATACTAATTACAATCACAGATATTCCGCAAATTAGGTAATTCACATAAAAAAGGCAGGCCTTCTTAACTTTATTAAAGAAATAAAAAGCCTGTCCCCATCAATAATGCGTACTCTTACGATACTTTGAAAAGCAAGAAAAATCCCAGTGTAAAAGTATAACCTATAGCCAGCATAGCGATGGTACCGATAACCATCTTAATAAATTCTTTTTTATGATAACCTACAAACATACTCTCACCCCTTGTCCAATACGAACAATCGTTCTAGAATTAGAATATAACAGAACGCCTGTTCCGTCAAGGGGATTTTAATAATTTCCTCGCATAAGTCGCAGGGAGTTTATTACTGCAATAATTGTTACTCCAACATCGGCAAAAACGGCCTGCCACATGGTTGCCAGTCCAACTGCTCCCAGTGCCAATACAATTGCCTTTACCCCCAGAGCAAAGACGATATTCTCAATAACTATAGTCCGAGTATCCCGGGCAATTCTAACTGCCACCGGTAGTTTACCTGGTTCATCATTCATTATAACGATATCGGCAGCCTCGATAGCCGCATCAGAACCCAGACCACCCATAGCTATACCCAGGTCTGAGCGGGCCAGAACCGGTGCATCATTGATTCCGTCACCCACAAATGCCAGGCGTTCGTTTTTGGACTTCCTACTTTGCAGTATTTCCATCATTTCTACCTTTTGCTGGGGTAATAACCCGGAGTGTATTTCATCCAGCCCTAGTTCAGCAGCGATTTGATGTGCTGCTGACTCCTTATCTCCAGTTAACATAACCAGTTTCTGCATTCCCATTTCCCTTAATTCTTTCATGGCCTGGTGTACGTCTGGCTTTAACTGGTCAGATAATTCAATGTAGCCCGCATAAGTTTTACCAATAGCAATATGAACCTGAGTGGTATCCAGGTCATACTCGGGATGTATAATATTCTCCTTATCTATAAGCTTTATACTACCGGCCAGAACTTCCCGCCCCATAACCATGGCTTTTATGCCATAACCGGGAATATCCTGATATTCCCCAATCTGTTCTTCAGTAATGATGCCTGAATAGGCAGACCTGATGGAAATGGCCAGGGGATGCTGGGAGTAATATTCGGCAGCAGCAGCATAGTATAACAGGTCAGCCGGTTCTATACCGGGCTGTGCATTTACCTTGACCACTTTAAAATTTCCTGTAGTCAGGGTTCCGGTTTTATCAAATACCATAGTATTTACATAGTTTAAGGCCTCTAAATAATTACTGCCTTTAACTAGTATGCCGTGACGGGAGGCTTTGCCGATTCCGGCAAAGAAACTCAGTGGCACCGATATAACCAGGGCACAGGGACAGGAGATGACCAGAAATACCAGAGCCCGGTATACCCACTCCCGAGGATTGCCGGCATGAAACACCAACGGGGGAATTAGAGCCAGGGCCAGCGCGGCAAACACCACCACTGGTGTGTAATAGGCAGCAAAGCGGGTAATGAAGTTCTCCGCCGGGGCCTTATGACTGGCGGCGTTTTCCACCAGATGGAGGATGCGGGTAACTGTAGACTCTTGATAGGCCCTGCTTACCTCAACTTTGAGCAGACCGTCAATATTTAGATAACCGGCCAGGATTTCATCACCTCCGGACAGGTAGCGCGGTAGTGATTCACCAGTAAGAGCCGAGGTATCCAGTGAGGAACTACCTTCTATAATGATGCCATCCAGGGGTATTCTCTCACCCGGCTTGATAACTATTATGTCACCGCAAACCACTTCCTCAGGCTTTACCTGCTCCATTTTTCCGTTAGTAATACGGGTGGCATATTCAGGGCGGATATCCATCAGGCTGCTGATTGATTGGCGGGAGCGATGCACGGCCAGGTCCTGTAAAAACTCTCCAATACGGTAAAATAGCATTACCGCTACCGCCTCCGGGTATTGTTTAATGGCAAAGGCCGATAGTGTGGCCAAACTCATAAGAAAGTTTTCGTCAAAAACCTGACCCTTGATTATGTTGAGTCCGGCTTTTTTTAGAATCGGGGTGGCAACCAGCAGGTAACTTACCAGGTAGAGCATTAATTCTATTGATACCGGCAGATTTAATACCAGGGCTGTGGCGACCATAACCGCCGAAAGCAAAAAAATGATGATGGGACTTGTGTTAAATCCGGTCATGGTATAGACTACCTGACTATCTTTCTCCCCTACCCTTACATCAGGCTCCAGAGTATTTATTATTTTGTAGGTCTGGCCTAAAACATCTTCAACCAGTCCCGCGGAATCCATTTCTATTTTAAGGGTTTTAGTCATGAAATTAAGGGAGGCGATATTAACACCCTGCAGATGATTAACCTGGTTTTCAATTTTGGCTGCACAATTGGCACAATCCAGACCTTCCAGAACTAATTCCCGGGTGACCGAACTGCTCATAATAAATCCTCTCCCTATCCGATTACGCAAGTTCATTTATATGGGTCAGTCCCTGGTCAAATATCTGTTTAACATGGTCATCGTCCAGGCTGTAATAAACAACCTTACCCTGGCGGCGAAACTTTACCAGGCGAGCCTGTTTCAAGACCCTGAGCTGGTGAGAAATGGCTGATTGGGACATGTTTAACAGGGCAGCAATATCACAAACACACATTTCCGCTGCAAAAAGGGCATAAAGGATTTTAACCCGGGTAGTATCCCCGAACACCTTGAAAAGCTCAGCCAGGTCATAGAGGCTTTCTTCGCGCGGCATTTCTTCGTTGACTCGGGCAACTATCTCTTCATGGACAACATTACTGCTACATGATGGTAGCTCTGTATTCCTGTTGGACATAAGCTCACTCCTATATATGTTCATATGAATAAATGTTCATATATAATTGTAAATCGGGATTCTCTATTTGGCAACAGGTAAAAATTAATGTTGCGTTTGTAGAAATTGCGCATACAGCGAAAACTCCTGTTGGCTGTAAGGAGTTGCCGATTACTTCCCTCGTTTTATCATAACTGGTGGGTGGGGGGCTTTTTTGCGGGTGGGTTTGCGATTAGTTTTTAAGAGCAGTAGAAATATAATAATGGAGAATATCATCAAATAGGTGGCAAAATCTTTTAAGCCGTTTACCAACAGATAGGCAGAAGTTAGTAAGGAGAAACCAAATACTATAGACCAGACCAGGGAGCGAGTAACCCGGGTATTTTGCTCTATGGCATGGTTTATGTTCTGGAGGGGAGGAGTCAGGTTGAGTTCTCCTCGTTCAACCCTGATTAATGCTTTTTGCATTAGAGGTGGGATATCCAGCAGGGCGTTACCAATTAGCTTGCTACGGTCCTTAACTATACGGAATATGCTGTCTCGCTCCGGTGCAATCTGCTTGACATAGGGTTTGGCTACGTCGATAAAGCTTATACCTGGGTCTAAACCAATGCAAATACCATAGAGGGTACCCAGAGCCCGTCCCAGAAATGTAAAATTGGCCGGTACTTGAAAAGGTTGCTCATAAAACAGAGTCTCCAAATCACGTAATAAAGCCTGCAAGTCCAGGCTGGATAAATCCTGACCGCTACCCACCAGCTCTTCCAGGAATATACTGATAGCCCGGTTTAAGGCCTGGTTGTCATAATCATAACGAATAAAGCCCAGTTCTTTCAGGTATTCTGTTACCTGGGCATAATCCCGGTTGACCAGGGCAAAAACCATTTCTACCAGAGTTTGCCGTAAATGGGGGGGGATGCTTCCGGTCATACCAAAATCAACCATAATAAGCTTGCCCTCCGGGGTTACGAAAAGGTTACCCGGATGGGGGTCGGCATGGTAGAAGCCATCGATAAGCATTTGCTTAACATAAGTCTGTAGTAATTTGGCTGCTATAGCCTGCCGGTTAATTCCGCTCTGCAGCAAAAGCTTATGATCAGTAACTTTTATTCCCTCCAGGTACTCCATAGTAAGCACCCGGCGGGTGGTAAAGTCCCAGTATATCCCGGGTATTATGATATCCGGATCGTCCTGGCTGTTCTTAGCTATAGTTTCGGCATTATGCCCTTCCTGAATATAATCCAGTTCTGCTTGCAGCGTTTCTTTGAATTCAACAAATATGGCATCAAAATCAATCACTTGCCCCCAGTTGGTAAATATTTTTATCAGCTTTATTACCTGGTAAATGGCCCGCAGGTCTACAGCTACCAACTCATCAATACCAGGTCTTTGGACTTTTATAGCTACAGTGCTGCCGTCACTCAGGTGACCACGATGTACTTGTCCCAGAGAAGCTGAAGCTAGTGCATCACAATCAAACTGTGCGAAAACCCGCTCTATTGGCCTTGCAAATTCAGTTTCTATAACTTCCTTGATTTCTGCGAATTCTACTGCCGGCACTTCATCCTGTAAACCAGCAAGTTCATCTATACTAATCCGGGGAAGGATATCCACCCGGGTGCTGAAAAACTGCCCCAGTTTAATTAATAGCCCTCCCATTTGAACAGCAGTATCCCGAAAATACCTGGCCTGAGTTTTGTACAATTCCTGGCGTTTAACTTCCACCCAGGAAGCGTTATGCCAGATACGTTTAAATTTTAGCGAATAAAAGGCCCAGAATATATCTACAAAAAGTTTAATCACTCTAAAAAATCTGAGCATACCCAAACGGCGGCTTATCTTCATTATATACCCTCTCAATGCTAGCAAGTTTTATATATTATAACAGAGAAAAGCCGGGAATCGAAACCGACCCCCGGCCATAAGCTAGCCTCTAACCCCTTAACTCTTACTCCAGACAATTAGTCAAGTCATAATTCGAAGTTATTATCGAGACTGCTCTGTTATCAGCGCCTATTTTCTATTTGACTTTGAAACAAACAACAAAACTGGTTCCCTCAGAACTGCTCTTTACGTCAATAGTAGCATTATGGCGCATAGCAATGCTATGGCAGACGGGCAAACCCAGACCAGTTCCGTTTTCTTTGGTGGTAAAGAAGGGCGTATCAATTTTATCCATGATTTCACGCTTTATGCCACTACCCTGGTCAGAAACTTCCAGGAAAACACTATTACCTTTGGTATAGGTCTTGATAGTAACGGTTTTACCGGCAGGCATAGCTTCCAGACCGTTCAGTACCAGGTTGAGAATTAACTGGCGAATTTCCTTTTTATCCAGAGGTAAATCAGGAATTTCTTTCAGGTCTAAAACCAGGCGCTTATCCTGCTTAATGGCATCGACAGCTATTAAAGGTGACAAAGCCTCGATTATCAGCTTCAGGTTACTTTCTTCCAGGGTAATAGTTTTGTTTTTAGCCAGAGATAGGAATTCGCTAATTATCTGATTGGCCCGATCCAGTTCTTCAATCATCAGGTCAAAATACTCATGATATGGTGTTAAAAGCTCTTCCGTCATAAACATCTGCAAAAACCCGCGTACACTGGTCATAGGATTTCTCATTTCGTGACCTAAACTGGCAGCTATTTCCCCTACCATGTTTAATTGATCCAGGCGGGCAATTTGGTTAGACATGCGTTTATGCTCAGTAATATCGTTCATAATATTAATAATACAGTGCTGGCCATCAAGTTCAATTATCTCAGAAGAAAGTAAGGCAATACGTTCTTTGCCAAATTTAGTCCTGATTTTTATCTCCAGGTTGCGTACGGAACCGTTAATAAGGACCAGTTTTTGCATCAACTTGCGGTCATCAGGATCAACCCATAAATTGAGTTCATCGGCGGTTTTTCCAATAACTTCTGATCGGGAATAACTGGTTATTAGAGTAAAGCATTCATTAACGTCCAGATATAATCCATCAAAGGTGGAAATTATCATGATATTCGGACTGGCTGCAAACGTTTTGGCAAACTTGGCCTCAGAAGCCAGCAGTGCTTCCTCGGCTTTTTTACGCTCGCTAATATCCTGAATTATACCTATAGCTGCCGGTTGGCCGTCTAGATATATTAAATCAGATGATAAATATCCCCAGTAGGAAGTACCGCTTTTAGTTAAAATCCTGGTTTCATAGGGAGGGATATATTCTCCCCTCAGCCTGGCCATATTTCTATTCCGGGTCATCTCCCGATAATCAGGATGGATAAAATTCCAAAATTCCGTATTCAGACATTCGACTACAGAATAACCAGTTATATTTTCAAAGGTGGAGTTAACATATACAAAGTAATTGCCCTGCAGGATGTATATTAATGCGGGTGCATAGTCCGCAATTTGGCGCAGGGTAGTCCAACTCCGCCAGGCTGTTTTTTCTTGCTGTTTGTAGTAATCAATAATATTCTCCAGGCGATTAATTTCCTGCTGGAGTGCTTCAATTTCCGTTGGCGCTGTGTTTATGACCTGTTTCAAGTTGCCACCTCCACAACAGCGCATATTTATATTTGTAGATTAGGCAAGAAGAGCAAAATATCCTTTAGAGATAATGACATAATATGTCGAAACTAACATGTTCTGTAGTATTTTTTCTTTTTTTGTCTACGATTGCTGATAAGGTGACTATAGAAGTGGGGAGAAGGTTATATTTTAGGAAGGCGAATAGAACTAATCATAAATAGACTTAAAGCCAGTACCAGAGACAATATGATAAGTGGGTGCAGGTAGGCTGCCAGCAGAGACAATAATGCCAGTAAACCTCCAGCAATAGTTATAGGCAACCCTAAAAAATACTCACTAATATTCAGTACATTAAAACGCGCCAGGCGGTATGCACCACAAATGATGAAAATCAAGAATGCTGCCAGAGCCATAAAACCGTAATTACTGGCCAGCACCTGCGAGTAGAGCAGAACTGCTGGTGCTACCCCAAATGATACGATATCACATAAAGAATCCAGTTCCCTGCCTAAATCGGAACTGGTATGTAGCCTGCGTGCCACTTTGCCATCTAATCCATCCATCACTACTGCTGCTAAAATAAGTATGGCTGCCAGTTTATAATTGCCATTAATAGTATAGAGAATGGCTGTGGACCCAAACATAATATTTAAAAAGGTAATAAAATTGGCAGCTCTTTTAGTTACTAAACCGGCCAATGATGGTTTCCCCTCCCTTAACTATTTCCCCAGGCTGAACCAGTATTTCAGCACTAAGCGGTAAATACAATTCCGTGCAGGAACCAAATTTTATCAGGCCCAGTCGCTCGCCGCTTTGAACCTGGTCCCCTATTTTCAGCCAGCACACCAGTCTCCGGGCTACTATACCGGTGATTTGAACAACCATTATCTTTCCTTTATGAGAATGGATGCCGACGAGATTTGATACATTACTGGTACCGGCTTCTTTTTTATAAGCCGGTAGATAAGTACTTCCGGAGCGGGATAGCCATTCCACCTCGCCACTAAATGGAACCCGATTTACATGAACATTAAAAAGACTTAAAAAAATTCTTACCTGTATGGCAGACGACTTCAGGTACTGGTCTTCCCATACGGTACTAATTTCCATTATTTTGCCATCTGCCGGTGACAAAATAAGACCTTCATCAGCAGGTATACTGCGTTCAGGATTACGAAAAAAATAGGCAGCAAACAATGCTAGCCCCAATGGGATTAGCCAGTAGTAGTTATACGAGAGTAGAGCCAGCAGAGTGGCTAATAAAACTAATATACCTATATAAGGCCAACCTTCCCGGGATATGATAGAACTATGATTCATTTAACTTAACCCCAAATTTCCTCTTTAAAAATTCATATGAAGATGTTGCTGATACAATTCCTGTCTCCCCAATTTAACCGAAGTTTATTAATAATGCAATTAACTTTGACAAAATATTTTATAGTTGGTCTGGTTGTTATTATACAGGTCTGCTATAAGCCTGTCCCCTGCTTCATTAATAACCCCCACCGCTTTTTTCTTAACCGGATGATATACAAAAATTAAAGGTAAAGGTTGTTCCAAAAAGGTGAGGGAAATGGGGTCAAATATAAAATATTCCAGGTGCAAGTGTTTCCTTATATTATACCGGGAATCTGCCCAATCACCTGGAAGAGAGGATAGAAACGCCTGGTCTTGCAAGCGGGTATTTAACAAATCCCCGGCTCCGTCTGGCTCAAGGCGTTCAATGCCCTGGGGAAAAGGGTGGGGTAAATTGTGATACAAGAAATCATATTTTATTAATTCATTCCATTCCTTCTTCCGGTCAGGCCAGCGAAAGTTAAGAAAATTAAGTAAAATGTCATATTCCTTTACCCGGCGGTGACCCCGACCAAAGAGCTCATTTTCCTCCCAGTAGAGGGCGAAGTCCTCAAAGAAGGCAAAGGCATTACCATGGTAAACCTTATTAATGGCATATGCTATAGTGCCCGGGACTATATTTTTATTATAGTAGCGGTTTAAAACCTCTTCTATCTGCTGTAGTTTAATGATTTCGTCATAAGAAATATAGTTGTTGGCCAGAACTTGATAAGGCGGGCGGGTCTGAAAACGATAACCGTGTTCATAGTGCTGTCGGTATATTTCTGAGCCTTTTAATAGTTTTAAAAATCCAAGTTGCAGCATATGGGGCTGTAAGCTGAAAACATTATTAAAGGAATCCTGAAAGGAGGTATAGCTTTCATAAGGTAGTCCGGCTATAAGATCCAGGTGCAGGTGGATATTATTAAATGACCGCAGTTGTAAAATATTTTGACGCAGGGTTTCCCAGTGGCTAACCCGATGAACTGCCTGTAGTGCTTCCGGACAAGTGGATTGAATTCCGATTTCAAAGTTAAAAACATCAGCCGGCAGCTTACCCAGAAATGCAATAAATTCATCTGAGAGCAAATCGGCGCAGATCTCCAGGTGCACCCTGGTACTGCTCCCCTGCTCGGCAATAAACTGCATAATCTCCCGGGCCCGTTTCTCGTTGCAGTTAAAGGTGCGATCCACCAGTTTTATTTCCCGCAGCTCATATTTAAGTAAATATTGCAGTTCTTCTTTTACCCTTTCCATGGGGAAAAAACGTACTCCCCGGGCGGTTGAAGAAAGGCAATAAGAGCAGTTAAAGGGGCAACCGCGGGAGCTTTCGTAATATATTACCCGGTCTTTATACGGGGTAAAATCGCGCCTAAAAGGAGATGGCAGGGAACCCAGTTCAGTAATTAATGGCCGGTCGGGATTTTCCATTACTTGTCCCTGGTAGCGGTAGGTTATCCCCTTGACTTCATCTATATCCTTCTCTTCGAGGATTTGTCCCAGTAATTGGCACAGGGTAATTTCGCCCTCTCCCCGTACAATATAGTCTATACAGGGGTGCTCTTGTAAAACGGTGGCAGCGTCGTAGGATACTTCGGGACCACCTAATATTATCAAGCATTGCGGGGATATTTTTTTAAAGTCCTGGCATAGGGACAGGGTCTCCTCAATATTCCAGATATAGGTGGAAAAACAGAGTACATCCGGTTGGCTACGGTAAAGGCTGGTCATTATGTGGTCAAGTTTATCGTTAATAGTAAACTCGAAAGTTTCCAATTCCCAATTATCACTATGACAGGCCTCTTCCAGATAAGCCAGAGCCAGTGAGGAGTGAATATATTTAGCATTTAGTGTGCTGACAACTACTTTCATATCGTATCACCCTTCGGGCACAGATTAACGCTGAACTTTTTTGACGCAGATCAACGCAGATTTGTTATGATTACTTAAAGTAACAACCATCTATGCAATAGCTGCATCGACATTAAAAATATGGGAAACTTCGTTTCCCAGCGAAAGCTCTTCCTGTACAGGAGCACGTAATCTGTAGGGGCGAACCCATGTGTTCGCCCGCAATAGGCAGCTATATATGCAATGAGATTCACCTTACGGGGGCCAGTGGCCAGCCGGGCAGACACACGGGTTAAGCCCCTACAAAAATTACATAAATCTGCATCCTTAAAAATTATAAAAAAATCAGTGTTAATCATAAGAAATCAGCTACCTTAATGGCGACCATAGGGAGCATCTGTGTGCCCTATGGGTATGTAATCAGTGTCTATTCCCGTGTCTATTTTCTTGCTAGTCTTCCCCCACTACCCGGATTTCCGATTGCAGGTCTACTCCGAAGCGCTCTTGGGCTTTTTGCTGAATATAGGCAATTAAATCAAGAACATCGCGGGCAGTAGCATTACCATTATTAACAATAAAACCGGCATGTTTGCTGGATACCTGGGCGCCGCCCATTTGATAACCCTTTAGTCCCAGTTCTTCCAACATGGGGCCAACATAAAATCCCGGGGGGCGCCTAAAGGTGCTGCCCGCACTGGGTTTGTCCAGGGGCTGTTTTTCCTCCCGCCGGCGGGCGAATTCCAGCATGCGCTTTTCTATTTCCTCGCGGTTGGCAGTCACCAGTTTTAATCGAGCCGAAATTATTATATAGTCATTACTCTGAAATACGCTTTGGCGATAGCCAAATTGCATTTCGGTATTCCGGAAAGTTTTAATACTACCCTCCGGGCTTATGGCCCGGGCTTCGGTAACAATCGCTTGTATTTCTCCATCATAGGCCCCGGCATTCATAACCAGTGCCCCTCCCAGACTTCCGGGTATGCCCTCGGCAAATTCCAGTCCAGATAATGAATGGAAAGCGGCTATTCGAGCCAGAGCAGAAATTTTTACACCTGCCTGGGCCTGTATCTCCTCACCGTTAACCTCAACTTCATCCAGGTTTTCTCCCAGCTTCATTGCTACTCCGCGGATACCCCGGTCCCTTACCAGTAGATTACTGCCCATACCGAATATAAACAGGGGAATATCCCTTTGCCGGCAAAATGATATAACGGTATGAACATCTTCTTCATCTCGCGGTAGTACCATTATGTCAACCGGCCCGCCGATTTTAAAGGTAGTATGATTTTTCATCTCTTCGCTAAACAGTAAACGATCTGCGGGCAGATAATTCAATATTTCAGAATACATAAACCTCTCCTTAATTAGACGCAAAACTTCATTGACCTGATACATTCTATGGCTCAAGGTTCCTGGTTATAACTTTCTTATCAATCATTGCTTAGATTATACCGTATACACTGCATATTTATAATCTGGTTACTGCCTTTGTGATATAATAGGCAGGGAAATATTAGATTTTAATTTGTCAAGGGGGACTGAAGATGGATAAATCAGCCTTACAAAAAGAACTGGTGAAAATGCTGGGCAAAGATAAAGTTCTCTACGACGAGCTCGACTTGATGTACTATTCTTATGACAGTTCATTTTTAACCAAACTGGAACCGGCTAACCCCTGGGCCGTGGTTATGCCACGCTCCACGGAAGAGGTTCAACAAATAATGAAATTAGCCTTTGATAATAACATTGACATCATCCCCCGCGGGGCTGGTACCGGTGAAACTGGTGGCTGTGTAGCCTTAAAAGGTGGCATTGTTTTGGACCTTTCCACCTGGGATGAAATAGTAGAGATTGATGCTAAAAATATGCAGGTTATCCTCCGCCCCGGGGTGATACATGCCCACCTTAATAAGGAACTGGCAAAATATAATCTGTTTTTCCCTCCCGACCCGGGCAGTAGTCAAATGTGCACAGTTGGAGGGATGGTAGCCAACAATGCCAGTGGTTTGCGGGCAGTAAAATATGGTTGTACCGAACAGTATATCCTGGGTTTGGAAGTGGTACTGGCCAATGGTGACATTATTACTACCGGTGGCATGAAGGCCCGCTGCATTAAAAATGTTTCCGGACTAAACCTGACCAAGTTAATGGTAGGTTCGGAAGGTATATTAGGGGTTATTACTAAAATTCGTCTGCGCTGCTGGCCCCGGCCCAAAGCACGTGGTATTGCCATGGCGGTTTTTGATAATTTAGATGATGCTCCGGCAACAGTCCTGGATGTATACCAGTCTGGGATTCTTCCATCCGGTATAGAGATACTTGACAGCTCGGCTATTCAGGCGGTAAACCTGTTTAAGCCGGAAATTAATCTACCTGAGGCTGAAGCTATACTGCTATTTGAGGTAGACGGCAATCCGCCATCAGTAGAATATGAAGGTCAGATAATAAAAGAAGTAGCCGGTAAACGAGCTCGTAATGTGGAGTGGTCGACCGAGGCTAAACGCATGGCTGAACTCTGGGAAGGCAGGAGTATTACCGCTACTGCTGCGGCCCGGGTCAGGAAGGATGGCAGCCGCATATTTGCCGGTGAGGATATCAGTGTTCCCCTGGCCAAAGTAGCCGATACCCTGCGGGCTATAAGGGCACTGGGCGATAAGTACGGTATCAAAGTGGTTAACTATGGCCATATCGGCGATGGCAATGTGCACACTGCCCCGGTAATAAATCCGGAAAACCCGGAAGAAGTGGAAAAAGTGTTAAAGCTGGTTCACGATATTCACCTGCTGGCTATAGAAATGGAAGGAAGTACTACTGGTGAACACGGGGTAGGAGTGGTCCGGCGCCAGTACGC
>JAQUGU010000025.1 GCA_028683995.1 Syntrophomonadaceae bacterium
AAGCCATTGTTGTCATATTCCCATCCCCTTTTCAAAAATTCTCCTCATTAATTACCTGGGCTGCCTGGTCGGCCCATCACCTCCCTTAAGTTAAATTCTTACTATAAAGCCGTGCTGCTATAAACTTATTTATATATTAAATCCTCAGCCGGGAAGGTTCTCTTCCTTAGCTTCAGATTCATTATTTTCCTGGCGTGCTGCTTTCAAGGCTGCTAACTCTGCTTCCAACTCCGCTTCCCGACTGCCTTTTTTCTTGTTGCGCCGGCTGCGCGAGGTTATGTCGTAAACAATGAACAGGCATAGCGGAGTTACAACGAATAACAACATACCCATGGGGGTCTGGAGAAACATGGCGAATCTGCCTACCCCGCCGACCCGGCCCAGGTATTTGCCTTCCAGGGTTTCAGCCTTTACACTGCTGGCATCGGCACCGGTATTGGCGTCACCTTTGGTCAGGAATGATCTGGTACCGTTCTCAGTCACCACCTCGGTTACTCTATGGGTTACTACTGTATTCTTGTCGGCCCGAAAGGTGATGATGTCACCTTTCATAATACTATCGGCATTGGTTTCCTTGGTTAGTACAATATCCCCGGTTAAAATGGTGGGTTCCATGGAACCCGACAGGACTATAAATGGTTTATATCCCATGAAATCCGGTATATCATCAGGATATAGGTAAGACTTGACAATCATGGTTCCGTTAACAATGATGATCATAGTTAGAAATATACAGATCGTAATTCCAATTACACTTAACGCTTTTTTAAATACCGTACTCTCGTTTGGGTTTCCTACCGTATCGCTATTCATTAACACCGCCTCCATAAAATTCCATCAATGTGCAAAAAATATCACTACATTTATCATGTAGCGGCCGGTTGCGTCTCAAGCTACTGTAGGCTAGACGCCCATTTTACCACCTACAGGTCATCGCTTCCGCATAATATGCTATAAAATTTGTGGAATTCGTAAACCCTGTCCTGTAACCAACACCCCTTTAAAACTACGACTTATTACCCAAAAAAAACCACTACAATATATGTAGCGGCCGGTTGCGTCTCAAGCTACTGTGGGTCAGACGCCCATTTTACGCCCACAGATTATCGCTTCCGCGAAGCAAGTATTAATTTTTTATTTATACCTTTTCTAGATATATAATGCAATAATACGTAAAACATGTCAACAAATATTTTTTCTGTTAATAAACCAAAATACCCCAGCGCGTCGAAACTTCATTCGCTAGTTTTGATAACTATCTGTTTTACTTAGATTATGATTTTCACCTAGCAAAAGTGCGTTAAGGTAGTCCATTGCAAAATCTTAATTCATTTTTATTTCCCTAATCCCTGCCATACCGGTGAAAAAAAAGGAGTTTCATGACGGGCGAGCCATGAAGCTCCTTTATATTTATTTATAGATAAATTAATTGCCGGCGATGGTAATGGCAAAATCAGGGCAGATCATAAAACACCTGAGACAACCTACACATTTATCCGTATTTACGGCTTGCATTGGTTGGTAGCCCTGGGCATTGAAAGTGTCGGTAGGTTCATAGATACCCAGACTGCATACTTCTTTACAGTAACCGCATTCTTTGCAGCGCGCTGCATCGACCTCTACGCTGAAATCCCTGATATCACATCCCAAACAGCGACCAGCTTCATTACGGGCCAGTATTTCATCATAACCCAATTCTACCTGGCCGAAACCCTGGAGTCGCTCAGTCAGGGAAATAGTATAGGTCCGGGTGCGTTCGCTACCCAGGATTGCCGGCTCTTCCGCGGCTGCTTCGATTCCCTCGGCCAGTTTTTCATCAATTACCCCAGTGCCGCCCAGGAACCGGTCAATTGATGCTGCGGCCAATCTTCCCTGGGCGATGGCCTCGATGATGGAGGCTGGTCCGGTAACCAGATCACCCCCGCCGAAAATCCCTGGTTGATCAGTAGCCAGGGTTTGGTGGTCAACCCGGGCGGTTCCGTTGGCATTGACCCCCAGATTCAGGACCGAGGCATCGGCTGACTGACCTACCGCTTCGATTAACAGATCAAAGGTGGTGGTGAATTCGCTGCCACTTATCGGTACCGGTCGGGGCCGGCCGCTTTGGTCTTTTTCCCCCAACCTCATTCTGGTGCTTACCAGACTGTCTGGGTTTATTTGCACCGGAGCCACCAGGAATTCTATTTGGACTCCCTCTTCCAGGGCATCCTGAATTTCGTCGGGACTGGCTGGCATTTCAGCGCGGGTCCGCCGATAGAACACGGTCACTTCAGCGGCACCCAGGCGCCGAGCCGCTCGAGCGGCGTCAATGGCGGTATTCCCGCCGCCAATTACTACTACTTGCTGACCTATGGATTGCTCCTGGCCGGTGTTAACCTGTTCTAAAAAAGTCACCCCATCGATAATGGGCGCTGCTGCATCAGTGGGCGCTCCGGTCTTGGAACCTACCCACGCCCCAGTGGCGGCCAGAACTGCGTCATAACCGCTGGCTAGCAGTTCTGAAGCCGATGCCACGCGGGTATTGGTTTTTATAACCACGTTGCGATCGGTAATTACGGCTATTTCCCGGTCAATCACATCATTAGGCAAGCGATACTCGGGGATGGAATAGCGCATCATGCCACCCGCCTGAGGTCTTGCTTCCAGGACGGTAACCTGATGACCTTGGCCAGCTAAGTAGTAGGCGGCAGTCAACCCACCCGGTCCGGCCCCAATCACCGCTACATGTTTTCCGGTGGGGGCTGCGGTCGGCAATGGTACTTGGAAGTTGCCCTTTTCTACGGCTGCTCTTTTCAACAGGCGAATGGCTACCGGTTCGTCATATTGGTGACGGGCACACATGGTTTCACATGGATGAACACATGCGTACCCGCAGACCGCCGGAAACGGAATTCTTTCCCGAATTACGGCCAAGGCCAGATCAAACTGACCAGCCCTAATAAATCTAATGTAGCGCGGCACATCAACGCCTGCGGGACAGGCTCCCTGACAGGGGGCGGTTTTATACTTGGCTATAATACCCATTCTTTTTTCATGCACTCCTTCCCAATGGTCTAATTACTGGGCTAACTTAACGCCATGATACAAGGCCTTTAAATTCATTTCGGCGGCTGGGCCGTGGAACCGTTGTCTGATGACCGCTTCCAGGCTCTCCTGGGTAACCACGCCGGTCATTTGGCACATGACTCCCAGGGCTACCATATTGGCGGTGCCTGGATGTCCTAACTCCCGTCCCATCAGGGTAAAGGGAAATCCGATATAGTTCGGGCCTTCTCTGGCCTCCAGCAAAGTAGTATCGTAAAAAACGAGAACGTCGGTGTCGGCCGCATTGGGAGCGTGCGCTTTCATGGCTTCCTCGGTTAAAATCAGCATAATATTGGGTTTCTGCACTTGCTGAAACATTATTTCTTCTTGATCTACGATTAGTTCGGCTTTGGATAATCCGCCCCGACTGGCTATGCCGTACGACTGGGACTGCACCACGTTTTTGCCTTCCAGAATAGCGGCTTCCGCCAGCATCATTCCGCAGACTATTAACCCTTGCCCGCCCGATCCGGCCAAGACTATTTCATGTCGATTCTTCATGCCATATACTCCTTTCTGAATATCCTGGCTTATCTTCAGGATATTTGCTGGGCTTTGGTCCGGACCTCTTCATAGCGAGTGTTGAAATCAGGGGCATTCTTATCGACCATTTTACCAACCGGGAAATAACCCTCTGCTGATGGATACTGGTCTGGTTCATATTTCTCCAGGGGTATACCCTTGACTTTAAGCATTCTGATCATATCGATCGGTACTTTCATTTTATTATTCGGTCCATAATGGGTAGTACAGGGACTTATTATTTCCACCAGGGAGAAACCCGGTTTGTTGAGGGCCTCCTTGATTCGCTCCTGCATCTGGAATCCTCGGTAAACGCTTTCCCGGGCTACATAGTTGGCTCCCGCCGCCTCAGCCAATGCGCAGACATCAAATTCCCGCTCGGGATTGCCATAGCGGGTCGTGCTGGTATAGCTATAGGCAGGGGTGGTGGCGGAATATTGCCCCCCGGTCATTCCATAGTTATAGTTGTTAAGTACAATGGCGGTCAGGTCTATGTTGCGGCGGGCGGCATGGATAAAGTGGTTACCCCCGATGGTCACTCCATCGCCATCACCCATTAATACCACTACATGTAATTTGGGGTTGACCGCTTTTACCCCGGTGGCGAAAGATAACGCCCGGCCGTGGGTCGTATGCAGAGTATTGGTGGTAATATAGTCATCGGCTTTGCCCCAGCAGCCGATGCCGGTAACTACTACGGTATCTTCATTGGTATAACCCAGTTCTTCAAAGGACCGGAGTAAAGCGCTCAAGGCCGCACCATACCCGCATCCAGAACACCACATCAAAGGGATGCTGTTTTTTCGTAAGAATTTTAACCCGGTAGCATGAGCCACTCTAATACCTCCTAGCTATTTAATCGCATTCAGTATGTCCTGCGGGGTAATAATTGTGCCATTGTATTTATTGACCCGGCGTATATCAACCGAGGGGCCTAAAATACGCTGGACTTCGGCGGCAATCTGGCCGCTGTAATTCATTTCCGGCACGACTACTCGCTTAACCAGTTGCCCTAATCTGGCCACCTCAAGGTCCGGCAACGGCCAAACGGTTACCAGTTGTAATACACCGGCTTTTATTCCCTGCGACCGGGCTGCTGCAATCGCTTCCCGGGCCGCCCGGGTAGTAGCCCCAAAGGTCACCACCAGGATATCCATGTCTTCAACCGCAAATTCTTTGGTCATTACGATCTCATCCCGGTAACGCTCGATCTTTTCATGCAATTGCCCAACTTTCCAGGCGGCATTGGCCGGGTTGTTGTTGCTGGACCCCTCTGGTCCGTGCATGGAACTGGTCACATGGTATACGTATTCACTGCCATACACTGCCAGGGGGGCGATCCCGTCTTCGTCCGGGGTATATGGTTTGTATAATTCCGGTGCCATAGTTGGTTTCTTGCGGTCGATCACTTCCAGTTCGCCCGGTGCGGGGATGGAATAGTTCTCACGCATGTGAGCTACTATCTCATCAGCAGCTAGTACTACCGGTACCCGGTACTTCTCGGCAAAATTGAAAGCTTTTACAGTTAGTTCGAAACACTCTTTTACTGAGGCCGGTGATAAAGCAATCAGGGTCTGGTCGCCATGCCGCCCCCATCTGATCTGCATCACATCAGCCTGACCTGGTTTGGTGGCCAATCCAGTGCTGGGACCGGACCGCATTACGTTAACAATCACACAAGGTACTTCAGCGGCGATAGCCATACCCAGGTTTTCCTGCATGAGGGAAAATCCTGGTCCACTGGTAGCGGTAAATGATTTGGCTCCGGCCAGGGAGGCTCCTACGATCGCACCCATACTGGCAATCTCATCTTCCATTTGCATGAAGACCCCCCCGATTTTGGGCAATTGCCGGGCAGACTCTTCCGCTACTTCTGAAGAAGGTGTGATAGGGTATCCTGCAAAGAACTTGGCCCCGGCATAAAAGGCCCCTTCGGCGATGGCCTGATTACCCTGGATCAATCTTGTTTGTTCAGGCAATTCTTAACCCTCCGTTTCACAATAACTCTATATTTCTGGTTATCTGGTTGAAGAAGGAGCCTTAAGCCCCTTCTCCCAGCGATTAAATTTTAGATCCAACCCCGGGCCGTCATGGCCTCAGTTACTTTGGTAATCGCTTTGACCCAGCAAGCCATTCTCATGCTTATGTTCTGGTTTTTATGCATTGCGTATATTTCTTGGAAGACCTGGGCCACCAGTTTCTCTAATTTGGCGTTGACTTCATCTTCGGTCCAACGGTTATCATGCAGGTTCTGAATCCTTTCAAAATGAGCTACCTGAGTTCCGCCGGAATTGGCCCAGATGTCTGGAGCTATAAAGATATTTTTGGCAATAAGGATTGCTTCGGCATCGGGCATGGTTGGACCGTTAGCCCCTTCTATAATCATTTTCGCTTTGATCCGGGGGGCATTTTCAGCCGTAATAACGTTTTGAACTGCACACGGCGCCAGTATATCGCATTCCAGTTCTAATAGATCTGCATTACTGATAGCCTGGCTGCCGGGATAGCCCTTAACTGTTCCCTGTTGGTCCACATAAGCGTGCAGATCCAGAATATCCAGTCCATCAGAATTGTATATCCCACCATTGACATCACTGACGGCTACGACCTTAACCCCGTCCCGCTGGTACAGCTTGGCTAAATGCCAGCCCACCTTACCGAAACCCTGGACTGCCGCCGTCAAGGTATTAATCTCCAGTCCCAGGGCTCTGGCTACTTCCCGGGTGGCAAACAGGATTCCCCGGCTGGTGGCCTCGGGCCGTCCTTCTGATCCTCCCAGGGCTATTAATTTTCCGCTTATCCCCCCAGCTTCATGGTGCTGATTCATGGCTTCCCACTCATCCAGCATCCAGCTTTGAGTCTGGGCTGAAGTACCGATATCGGCACCGGGGAAATCTTTCCATACCCCAATTAGCGGGGCTATGGCTCTAATATAGGCCCGGCAGAGCCTTTCCAATTCGGTCTTGGATAGTTTGTCAGGATCAACTATTACGCCACCCTTACCACCGCCATTGGGAATTTCGTTCAAGGCATTTTTAAATGTCATCCACAATGCCAGAGCTTTTACATCATCCGCGGTTTCTTCGGGATGAAAGCGGGTTCCGCCCCGAGTCGGTCCTACGGCTGTGTTATGCTGACATCTGAAACCGGTAAACACCTGGGTTGATCCGTCATCCATTTTAACCGGGAATCTAACCGCCATATGACGTAAGGGCTCTCTTAATATTTCAAAAACCTTATGGTCCAGTTTCATGTATGAGGTAGCTGCGGCTAATTGTTCCTGAGAAACTTCGAAAGCTGTTTTTTTATTACTCATATCAATTACTCCTTTCGCTATAACCACATTTTCGGTGCTGGCCCAACCATTAGACTTTGACTTTATATTTTCTTCTTTATACTCTATAATTTAAAATGGTTACATTTTATTGGTGAGGAGTCGGCGCTTTTCGCTTCGCTAACTCCTCCCACCCTTTAAGAAAACTATTTTATCTATTCCGCCGCTATTGATTAGCTGCCGGGTTCGTACATGGCGGCTTCCTCAATTTCGAAACCCTCTACCGCCTGCCCTACCAGGCATTCTTCAACCTCAGCCAGGGGCTGTCCTAAGAGCAAGCTGCCTACCTCTCTAAATGTATCCGGGTATTTGCTGACAATAAATTGATGATTGATATCACCGGCATTCTGGTTTAAGCTGTTTTCCCGCGTTAGAACTTCCTTTAATAGCTTAGCTGTTTCTTCCGCGGGATCCACAATCGCCACATTTTCCCCCAAAATTCGGGTAATTATATGACGTACATAGGGGAAGTGGGTACAGCCCAGGACCAGGGTGTCAATTCCGGCAGCCTTAAGCGGCTCCAGATACTGTTCCACTACCAGGGCAGTTTCATCGGTATCCAGTTTGCCCAGCTCAATCAGCGGTGGCAGCATTGGGCAACCTTGACCAAAAACACGGATGGCGGGGTCCAGTTCGGCAAAAATGCGAGCATGGGCCTGACTTTCAATCGTGCCATTGGTGCCAATTAACCCTACCCGCTGGTTGCGGGTCACTGCACAGGCCGATTTTACCCCTGGTTCAATTACCCCGATCACCGGTATGTCAAATTGTTGCAATGCAGCTTCATAACCGGCTGCGGTAGCGGTATTACAAGCGATGACCAGGGCTTTGGCTCCACGCTCCACTAGAAATTCCAGACTCTCCAGCACCAGTTTCTCAGCTACTGGACCAGGCAGGGCACCATACGGCTGCCGAGCCCGGTCGGCAAAGTAGACGATTCTTTCCTGGGGCAGCAAGCGGAATATCCAACTTACCACGCTCAGACCGCCAACTCCCGTATCAAAAACACCAATCGGATAATTCGAATCCACGAATACTACCTCCTAAGTCGACACCTTGACCTTATTTCACAGCGCCCTGTTCCTGGTAATACTTCAAAGCACCGGGATGGATTGGGATGGAGAAGCCGTCGGTGGCACTCTTCAGATTAATGGTATTACCTTTGTCATGAACTTTTACCACATCGGCTTTTTTCTCAAACATGGTTTTAATCATGTTGTAAACCACCTCGTCCGGCAGTTCTGCCCTTACGCAGATAGTAGCCAGCGAACCGGTGGTAGTAATGTCTTCATCAATGCCTTTGTAGGTTCCCTTGGCAATGGTAGCGACATCAGAGAAGTACGGATATTTCTCTTTAACTTTCTTTATATTCTCGGGATCGACTGACAAGATTTTCACTTGATGCTGGGTGCTAATATCAATAATGGAAGAGTTAGGTGCACCAGCGTCAACTAAAACTGCGTCAACCTGGTCATCTTTGAGCAGGTCCATGGCTGGTCCATAAGCCAAATATTGCGGTTTGATGTCGCTCATGCTCAAACCATAGGACTCTAATATTACTTGCAAAGCTAAGGGACTGGAACTGCCTTGAATCCCAACCGCAACTTTTTTGCCCTTTAAATCGGTATATTTAGTAATACCGGATTTAACTTTGACTACGGTTTGAACAGTATTGGGGTACAGGGAAATAAGTCCGCGTACATTTTCAATCTTTTTGTCCTTAAATGCTTCTTTGCCGGTATAAGCCCAATCAGCAATCAGGGATTCAACAAATCCAACGTCGGTTTGTCCAGAACCCATCATGCGCACATTCTCAATAGAGCCTCCAGTGGCTTCGGCAGTCACATTCAAACCAATTCCGGCATTAGTCCATACATTGGCAATGGCTACCCCCAGTGGGTAATAGGTTCCACTCTGAGCACCGGTTGAAAATGAAGCATTGGTAACTTTTGCTGCCGGCGCTTTATCATCTGGGGCTTTCTCTCCGCAGCCGGCGATCATGCCGATACTAAAAAGCATAACAAATATTAAGACATAACTACTCAGTCGGGTATACTTTTTCATTCAACTACCTCCTTCTTATTCCTGTTTCACTATTCAAGCTGATCAGGTAAAATCCGCTGTTGGCACGATCACCTCCTTTTTTCAGCTTATTAAAGGTACTCGGCTAAACTTCAATTATTAAACGGCCACATTTTTCGCCCGGTTAGAAAAACGCTGCGTCAAATAAATGCCCAACAATAGACAGAAACCCAGTCCACTGGTGAGGTATTCCGGGTAAATCAACATAGCGGCACTCGCCACCAGCAGTAAACGTACGAATACATTACACGGCAAGCGAAAATATCCCGACCAGGCCGCACTCATTGCAACCACTCCCAGCATGGCCGATGCCATAGTAAGACCCACAACTAAAGTTGGACCCTGGCCTAAGAGGGCTGGGAAGTATATATATATAAAGAGGAAGGGAATAAGGTAAGCCACCATAACATTCTTGGAGGCAATGAATGCGGTTTTCATTGGATCCGATTTGGCAATACCTGCCGCCGTATAAGCCGCCAGGGCTACTGGTGGAGTAATATCAGCAAAAACGCCGAAGTAAAACACGAAAAGATGGGCGCTTAGCACGGGAATGCCCAGAGCTACCAGAGCCGGCGCGGCTACCGAAGCCTGAACAATATAGTTGGCCGTGGTAGGTAGGGCCATTCCTAAAATTATGCCTGAAAAAGCGGTCAGTACCCCTGGTGCCTGACACCAACTTATCAACTTATTGCGCTGGGTTATATGACTCCGGTAGAATTCTACAAGGGCTGCACTCTACAGTCTGCTGCGTAACCGTGTTGACAAAACGGCGTGCATTACAATGAGCCGAGCCTTATGTTTTGATATGGGAAAAACTCAGATTTTATCTTCCAAGCACTGACGTCATTTCCTGCGTGTGCTCTCAAAATAATGATATAATTTAGATGTGAATAATGATATTGGGGGTGAATTAATGCCTAAAATTAGACCGATTTCTGATTTGAGAAATAATGCTAATGAAATATCGGAATTCTGCCGTAATGCTCGTGAACCTGTGTTTATTACCAAAAACGGTATTGGAGACATGGTTGTAATGAGTA
This sequence comes from Syntrophomonadaceae bacterium, assembly GCA_028683995.1. Lineage (GTDB taxonomy): Bacteria > Bacillota > Syntrophomonadia > Syntrophomonadales > Syntrophomonadaceae > UBA4844. The sequence continues at coordinate 10,063 of JAQUGU010000025.1, forward strand.
TTGAAGTATATGAACGTCAGCAGGCCCTTGTTGAATTGTATGTGAAACTTTCTGAAGCGGAAGAAGAGCTTGCAAACGGTGAAGAGGGCGAGGATTTTTTTGATGTTGCAAAGCGACTGAGGGAGCATGTCTATGGAAGAGTATAAAATAATAATAGCTTCTGTAGCAAAGAGAGATCTGGGTGATGTTGTTGAATACCTCAACACACTGTCTCCCGAAGTGGCTCTCCGGCAATATGACAATATCATTGAAAAAATAGTTAGCCTTTCCCAGATGCCAGAACGATGTCCGTTTTTTCGGCTTTAACGCCGAACCATTCGAAGTACGACTGGCTGGCGCTCAAGATTTTGCCAAAACTATCAATGAACAGAATCGCCCCACTATGCTTACTTTCTAAAATTTGAACAAATAGTTGATTCTTCATTTGCAGTTCTATTTCTTTGCGGTAACCAATTATCTCAGTGCGGCGTGCTCTTTGATACAAGCATAAATACTGCAAGATTTCTTCAGAAAACTTTTCTACAGGTATAAAGGCCATAAAATAAACATCCCCAATGAAATCATGAGACAAATAACTAAAAGTAACAAAAGACTTTAGAACATCGAGGTAATGTTCATCTCCAAAGACCCAATATTCCTCTTTAGGGTGTGTAATTAGGGCTAAAGCGGTGGTCCCCATATATTGCGGTGGTCCCCATATATGATTCGGTTAAGCAACTCCCTATACCGATGTTTATTGCATTCAATTCCTTGAGTAATTCCGGATTGCCTCTCTGAGAAAATAACATTCCGTCATCATAAGCCCAAAATGCCGCCGCTCCATATGAAGTCAAAGTATCAAAAATTCTTTAGCTTAGGTGTTACTTTAAATAAAGTGGCACCTAGCTAAATATCTTTAAACAAAACAATACTCTTAATATTAATATTATAGGAACGTGAAAAAATAATGAGATTAAAATTTGAAACCAAACTTTATATATTGTGGATTATCTTTGAATCACTAATGATTGTGTCATTATTACTTACAAGAGATTTAGCTTTAAAAATATTATTAGTGGAGTTGTCAAATCCAGTTTAGTGCTTAAACTCGTAAAAATAGCAAATCAGAATTCTATGTGAATATATTGGCGCGTTGGAGCCAGCTGTTGTTCCTGGTGATCTCCAGAGGGAAATCTCCAAGGCCTATTGAAATACGGCAAATCCAGCGGACTTTACAGACGGGGTCCTGCATGTGGTACACTGGGCATCCCGATGGAGGATTCATTTTGTGCTTGTTCCTAGTCTACTCCATCGGTAGATTTTATTACCCACATGCGGGGTGGATGTCAAGTCCGCGATCATTAGCAGTAGAGTTATATGGGTTGACGACTCCCTTTTTACAAACCATACATCAAGTGGCTCACCTGTGTATCAGTTAACAGGCCGGGAGTCTCTTACTTTTATGCCACCTGCGGTAACCGTTGCTGATAATATAAGGAACGCTTGACCAGTGGTGGATAACCTTCATTAGGAGTATAAATCCTTCTTCGGTTATAGTAGATTTCTATAAACCTAAATACCAGGCTTTTAACGGTGGCCATACGCATGGTTTCGGTTTTCAACTTATAGATACATTCTTTCTTTAATGTAGCAAAGAACGACTCCATCCGGGCATTATCATAGCATCTACCAGTGGCACTCATACTCTGGGTTACACCATACCTGGCTAATGTATCACGGTATAGCTTGCTTGTATATTGACTGCCTCTGTCACTATGGAAGATCATACCATAAGCTTGATGTTTGTTAGTTGCTGAGGTGAAAGCATCCACACAAAGCTCTGCTCTCATATTATCTGCCATTTGCAATCCAACAATGGCTCCATCAAAACAATCCAATACACCAGCTACATAGAGCTTACCGCCAGCTGTCGGGATCTCTGTAATATCCCCCAGCCATTTCTGGTTGGGAGCTTCAGCGCTGAAATCTTGTTGAATCAGATTGGCACTTGCTTGTGCTGCCGGGTCTACCTTGGTTATTCCTCGAGGACGCCAAGTCTTTTTCAGCATTAGTTTATGGGTTTTGCACAGCTTAAGAATCACATAGTAACTACCTGTATAACCCTGATTTAATTGTAAATCCAAATAGATCCGATAGGCTCCATAGTCAGGGTTATCTGCACGAATCTGACGAATCTTAGCCAAAAGCTCCTCATATTTATATGGACGGGATTGCCTTCTTAACCACTTGTAATACCCGGCTTCACTAATATTTAACACCTTGCACATATTTTTTATGCTGTGCTTGGCTTTATCTTGGTTTTTGTGCATCCATATCCACTGAAACAGTTCTCGTGCAGCTACTTCTTTTGGCTTTGTGCGAAAAAAGCTAAAGCTTTCTTTAAAATATCATTGGCAGTCTCCAGTTCTTTGACCTTTTTTTGCATTACCCTAATTTCAGCTGTTTTAGGGTCCATTCGCTTGTTTCCGCTACCTACAAAAGCTATCTCTCCATGCTGCTTTATTCGGCTTCTCAACGTATACAACGTGGTCACGGGTATTCCCAACTGTTCAGAAGCTGCCTTATTTCCT
>JAQUGU010000026.1 GCA_028683995.1 Syntrophomonadaceae bacterium
ACCTCTGCCGGAAGGTCCAGAGTCCCCTGCAGATCCCGAATATTAGCTTCTGCTCCCAGCAAAACCTTAATATCCGGATAATTGTCATCTATGGCCTCCAACTTATCTCTCAGCTTAAGATACTCGTTAGCATCGCTGACTCCAATAACTGCTGCCAGGGGACCATGGTCGGTAATAGCCACTTCTTTTAAACCCCGCTCCCGGGCTGCACTAATAATTTCCTCCTCATTCTGCCTACCATCACTGCGGTAGCAATGAGTATGGTAATCTCCATATAACTCTATGAAAAACACCTCTCTTATGAATCATAATGAATCTGCGTTGATCAGCGTCCCGAGCATTACAAACTACATTGAGTATGCAATTCTAGTTTTTGCATGTGCTAATGGCTTTAGCCAGAAAAAATTAAGAGGAAGGTTTAAAACCTCCCCTCTGATTTGACACGAAATTATTAGGGAACTACAAGGCTTCTCCGATGCTCAGACCAGACTCTGCCGGAAAACGACAATTCTTAATTTTTAATTCTCAATTCTTAATTCATATTACGCCAGTTCTGCCTTAAGATAATCGATTACTTTTACCGGGGTGGGATTGATACCGTATTCCAGAGCCAGGTAAACGCTGGCGTAATCTCCTATATAAACCAGTGAGTAAAAACGGGCCAGATAAGATTCTCCCTGGCTGTTTATCTCGATTATCTCTTTGACCCGTTCTTTAATTATGTCTTTGCTGATTTCTATGCGCCGCTTAACCCGTTCGTAATCATATTTATCTCTCAGAATAATGCAGCAAAGTGAAGTCAACAACGGCTGGGGTACTTCAAAACCCACGATTTCATTGTGATTCAATTCTGGAAAAACACTATAATAAGCCGGGCATTTAGCATTTTCATTAATTTGCGCTTTCCAGCGCAGGGCAGCAACTTCTGATACCCCTGCCGTTCCCCAAATAACCGGAAGCGAGTTTTTAAGTTTCCCGGCTATTATCCGGGCCTGATTACTCCCGGCTTCAACTCCGGGGTGTAGCTCTTCCCGCATTCCCCGCAAAACTCCTACCGTCTCCTGTAATTCCTGGCGAACGCCCTCTACTATTCCCAATTCCTCCAGCAGCAGAGCCAGGGGAGCAAACAAATAGCCGGTGGCCGCACGTGGTACTAATCCTGCCGGTATCTCTACTACCGCATAGCCATCCTCTTTTGCCATAGCTTTCAACTTGCCCCCGGTAGTAACACATATAATAGATGCACCCTGTTCCCGCGCCTGACTGTATGCACTTAAAGTCTCTTCGGTATTGCCGGAATAGCTTACTGCCAGAAACAAGCTATACTGGTCCACAAAAGCCGGGATATTATAATCCCGCACCACCAACACTGGTACCATGGCTTTTTTCGCTGCATAAACTCGTAAAATATCTCCCCCGATAGCCGAGCCTCCCATGCCGGAGACGACAACATTCCGATAATCTTTCTTATACCGGGAAGCAAAGGCCAAATCCAGCTCCAGGCTGCTGGCAAATTGTTCCGGTAAACCATACAGGTATTCCATCATCTGTTCCGCTGTCATTTCATTACTCATTTTCATTCCCCCTTGATGTTTTAGCAGGAGTTTCGAATTTACTAAGAGATTGTAGGGGCAGACCCGCGTGTCTGCCCGGCTGAGCACTAAACCCGGGGGTTATTACCCCTCTATATTGAAAAATTGCGACCCAGGGCGAACACATGGGTTTACGTCCGATTGGTGTTACCCCCTGCTCCTTTCTCCTAATGGAACAGAGGGACAGGTCCCTTGTCCCAATAATTTTAGAACTGCTGCAACACAACCGTAAAGCACGATATCGTCATCCAATGAAGTACACTCTATTATTAAATCTTCCCGGTTCAGGTTGAAAACATGTTCATAAACATAATTTTGTACCGGCGCCAGGAGCAGGTCCTTAAGCCCCAGCATCATACCTCCTCCCAGAATAACCGCCCGGGGATTCAAAATATTTACCAGATTAGCAATGCCGATTCCCAGATATTCAGCTACCTGAGTTAAAAGCAACCTGGCCTCTTCATCCCCCTGCCGGGCTGCTATTCCCAGCTCCCGGGGACCAGGCTGTTCTCCGGCAGTAGTACAGTTTAGTATCCCCTGGCCTTGACCCTGTTTAACCATCTCATCCAACCTGCGAGTAATGGCACTACCTGAAGCCAGGGCTTCCAAACAACCCCGACGGCCACAATTACAGGCTGCTCCCCCGGCTTCGACCACCATATGCCCAACCTCTCCAGCTCCACCTAGATGACCCCGATACAGCTTACCGGCACAAATGATTCCTCCACCTATACCGGTACTTACCGTTATATACAGCAAATCACCACAACCACGCTGGCGGCCAAAATAATACTCCCCCAATGCAGCCATATTAGTATCTTTTTCCACAATAACCGGTCGCCCTGTACGCCGTATCAATTCTTCCTTAAAGTTTACCCGCTCCCAACCTAGATTAGGAGAATCCCTCACTACTCCTTCGGGGAAAGACAGGGGACCAGGAGTAGCAACTGCTATTCCTCTAATCTCCTCTTCCTTAACCCGGCAAACCCTCAACAACTCCGTGGCGCAGTCTATAATCACATCCAGCACCTGGTCAGGATCAGCACCCACCGGAGTAGGCACCCGTTTTTTCCCCAGAATGGTACCGTTGGTGTCAACAATCCCGGCTAATATTTTGGTACCACCCAGATCAACCCCTACCACCAGTTCACGCAAACCATAACACCCCGCAAGAGAATTCTTAATTTTGAATTCTCAATTCTTAATTCTCAATTCTTATAATATATACTTCCGCAGGGCTTCGGCTACTCCCTCTTCATCATTGGAGCAGGTAACAAAATCAGCCACCTCTTTTACCGCTTCCCAGGCGTTGCCCATGGCTACACCTACTCCAGCCCATTCTATCATCTCTATATCATTATAACTATCTCCTATAGCCATTACCTCATGGCGCTCAACCTGGTAATGCGCCGCAACTACCCGCAGGGCATCTGCTTTATTAGCTTCGCGGGCCATAACCTCCAGGAAAAAGGGCTTCGATCGAGTTATGTTTAGACTAACACCATACCGGTCTTTCAATTGCTGTTCCATACTGAGCAGCAATTCCTCATTCCTGGTAACCCCCATTATTTTCATAGCCTTGCCGCTGCTACAGATGCTCAGCAAATCATCAACTAAAACCGGCTTTATGCCCGATATGCTTTCATAATAACGACCTTCCGGGGTAAGCGACTCCATACATATTTGATCCTCCAGATAACTGTGATAGTGTACCCCAGCCTGCCGGAAAAAATTAATTACCTCGGTCGCCGGTTGGGAAGGCAGGGGGTGAAAATATAGTATTTCTTCGGAAAGGGAGTTTTTTACCAGAGCCCCTTGATAGGTAATCAAAGGAACATCCACCTTTAGCTGCCGGGCATAAGGCAGAGCGGAAGGGTACATACGGCCGGTTGCCAGGGTTACCAGAATTCCCTTCTGCTGCAACTGAGCTATTGCCTGCAGGCAGTTATCCGCTATTTTAAGGCCTGAATCCAGTAGTGTATCATCCAGGTCGATAGCTACCAATTTTATAGACATTTGATTCCCCCTTATTTATATCAAGAAGCCGAGCTATTGCCCGGCTTATAAACTCATTCCACCATAATTCATAATTCACCCTAACGGGTACAAGCAAAATTAAAAATTAACTGGCTACCTCCACACTATTTTTTTAAAAGGTAAATGCGCGGTCATCTATCAGCAAGCTGATAAGAAAACTTAGTATGCTGAATATCAGGGCACTTAATATAGCCCAACCGAAGCCATGGATATCAAACCCCCGGATGGTTATAGATGTAATCCATAACATAAAACCGTTGATAACCAGGGTAAATAGCCCCAGTGTAACTAGATTTAGCGGTAGAGTAAGAATAATTAACAGGGGGCGAATAACAGCGTTTATAACCCCCAGAAAAATGGACCCCACTACAGCAGCCCATACGGAAAGTTCAAAAGCCGGAATAAGCGCCGCAGTTAATAATAAGGCAAGAATACTTAACAACCACCTGATAACCCAACCATGCACTGGCCAATTCCCCCTTCCCCGATAACATTATCTAAAAACCTTACTATAAAATATATATGATGATTTGCATTTATTCTAACATAGTTTTTGCCACTACCGATTAATTTCCCAACAAATCTTTAAAAAAATTACAAAAATCCGCCCAGGGTGACACAGGAACCGTCCCCTGTCACCTTTCCCTGTCACCTTTTATGGTAGTGCCGATAGACGTTTTCCGCCGTGGTACGGGTCATGCCGGGGAGCTGCAGCAGTTCCTCCAGAGAAGCCTGCTGTATCGCCTTTACCGAGCCAAAATGGCTTAACAGCTTCTTTTTTCGTGCCGGCCCAATACCCTCGATTTCATCCAGGCTGGAGGCCCGCACTTTGCCAGCTCGGCGCTGGCGATTGTATTCAATGGCAAAACGATGCGCCTCATCCCGCAACCTCTGTAACAATTGCAATGCTTCATCCCGCCGGGAAAGCCGCAGGGGTGCGGCTGGACCGGGCGCATAGATCTCTTCATTCTTCTTGGCCAGGCTGAACAGAGGTATATCCACCTGCATTTCCTGCAGGACTCTGTAAACCGCATTTACCTGCCCAGCCCCCCCGTCAATAAGAATCAAATCCGGTTCCGGCAGAAATGACGAATCTCCCTCCCGAGCTCGCTTAAAACGCCGCTGCAAAGCTTCACTCAGAGAGGCAAAATCATCGTTCTGGTCTATCTTCATTTTAAAACGGCGGTAGGCTTTGCGATCTGCTATGCCCCGGGTAAAAACTACCATGGAGGCCACCGTTTCCTCTCCTCCCAGGTGGGAGATATCATAACATTCTATCCGCTGGGGAATTACCTCCAAGTTTAGCACCTGGCTTAATTGCTTAAGTATGGCCTGGTTTTTCTGTTCTTTTTCATGTTTCTCCTGCCAGAGTAAGGCAGCATTATTTACAACCATATCCAGCAGACTTTTCTTATCTCCCCGCTGCGGTACCCGCAGCCTGACCTTACGCCCATTTTCAGCCTGCAGCCAGGATTGCAGCACCTCAAGTCCCTCGGGTAAATGACTGAGCAGAATTTCTGCCGGTATATCACTGCAGTCAGCGTAATAATATTTCAGGAAAAACTCCATTAATTGAGCTTCATCTTCGTCAATAGCCCGGTTCAGCCAGAAGGTATCCTGGGCTACTATAGTACCGGCCCGAATCTTAAATAGCAGCACCAGATGTTCCCTTTCCCTCCCGCTCAAAGCTATCACATCCAGGTTATAAGGGTTTTCAAAAGTAATCTTCTGTTTTTCGCCGACTTTTTTTATGCTCTCTATCTGGTCACGCAGGTGAGCCGCCTTTTCGAATTCCAGACGGGCCGCCGCCTCTTTCATTTCCTCTTCTTTTTGCTGTAACAGCTCACGGGAATTCCCCTCCATAAAATCCAACAGGCCATCAACCACCTGGCGGTATTCATCCTTCTTAATCTCACCACTGCAAGGTGCCAGGCAGCGCCCAATATCACGGTTTAGGCAGGGACGTTTCCCCATGCGTAAAGTTTTACAGGTACGCAGGGGAAAGACCAGGTTTAACAGCTTTATGGTCTCGCGCAGGGAGGTAACATCGGTATAAGGTCCAAAATACCGAGAAACTCCATCTTTCCCTTCCCGCACCAGGACCAGACGGGGATAATCCTCCCCGGTAGTAACTTTCAAATAAGGGTAGGTTTTATCATCCCGCAAATCAATGTTATAACGGGGTTTATAGGATTTAATCAGGTTATTCTCCAGAATCAGGGCTTCCACTTCAGTAGTAGTAACAATATAATCAAAATCAGCCACCCGGGCCATCAGAGCCCGGACTTTTGGGTGCATTTTTTCTGGGGATTGAAAATAGGAGCGCATGCGGTTACGCAGTGCTTTAGCCTTGCCCACATAAATTACCCGGCCCTCACTGTCCTTATAAATATAAACCCCCGGTTTCAGGGGTACATTGCGCAAACGTTCTTTTAACATAATCTCACCTTTTTTATAGACGCGGAAGGACGCGGATTATTACAGGATTTACGCGGACTTTTAATAGAATTTTTCCGCGTATTCCCCAATGGATTCCCTGTATTATTTCTCTTTATTTTAATCCAAAATAAATCCGCTCCCTTAATAGCGACCGCAGGGAGCATCCGTGTGCCCTTTGGGTACGTAGTTCCTTTAGGATTCCGCGGGTTCCGCGTCAAAGTTTAAAATTCAACATTCCGTTAGCACCTTCCTCAAGTATTTCCCGGTATATGATAAGGGATTAGCGGCGACTTCTTCGGGGGAGCCCTGGGCTATTATTTCTCCTCCCTGTTCCCCACCTTCCGGCCCCAGGTCGATTATATAATCCGCGGTTTTAATAACATCCAGGTTATGCTCGATAATAAGGACGGTATTACCGTTATCTGCAAGAATATTCAGTACGTTAAGCAAATGTTTAATATCATCCTTATGAAGCCCGGTAGTAGGCTCATCCAATATATACAGTGTCTTGCCGGTAGAGCGGCGGGAGAGCTCAGTGGCCAGTTTTACCCGCTGCGCTTCTCCGCCTGACAGTGAGGGCGCCGGTTGTCCCAGTTGAATATAACCCAGGCCTACTTCCTGCAGGGTTTTTAGCTTGCGATAAACCCGGGGAATATTTTCGAAGAATTCCACCGCTTCGTCCACCGTCATTTCCAAAACATCAGCTATAGTCCTACCCTTGTACTTAACCTCCAAAGTCTCCCGGTTATAGCGCTTCCCCTTGCAAACTTCACAGGGGATATATACATCAGGTAGAAAATGCATTTCAATTTTTATAATGCCATCACCGGAGCAAGCTTCACAGCGACCCCCGCGGACATTAAAACTGAAACGCCCCGGCTTATAACCCCTTACCCGAGACTCCGCCGTGCTGGCAAACAACTCTCTGATTCCGTCAAAAGCACCGGTATAAGTGGCGGGATTGGAGCGAGGGGTTCGGCCTATAGGTGACTGGTCAATACTAATAACCTTGTCAATTTCTTCTGCTCCCTCAATGCCTTGATGCAGACCCGGGCGGTGCCTGCCCCCGTGCAGTTTCTTCATCAGAGCCGGGTACATGATATCCCCCACCAGGGTGCTTTTCCCGGAACCTGATACCCCGGTTATGACCACCATTTTACCCAGGGGTATATTTACATCGATGTTTTTCAGGTTGTGCTGCGATGCTCCCCGTACCCCTACAAATTTTCCATTACCATTGCGGCGCAGAGGAGGCAGTTCTATATCCATCTGCCCGGATAAATACTGGCCGGTAAGTGAATCAGCCGTTTTTATAATCTCCTCCAGGCTACCCGAGGCCACCACTTGCCCACCATGAACCCCGGCCCGGGGGCCAATATCAATAATATGATCAGCATTGCGAATAGTATCCTCATCATGTTCCACTACAATCACGGTATTGCCCAGATCACGCAGCCTTTTCAGGGTAGCCAGCAAACGGTCATTATCCCGGGGGTGCAAACCTATACTGGGCTCATCCAGTACATATAAGACTCCCACCAGGCTGGAACCTACCTGGGTAGCCAGACGTATGCGCTGAGCTTCACCACCGGATAAACTGCCCGCCGCCCGATCCAGGGTCAGGTAATCCAATCCCACATCTACCAGAAAGCTCAGCCGTTCCTTGATTTCCTTAATTATCTGGCGGGCAATATAGCTTTCCCTTTCACTTAAGGTCAGATTGGTGAAAAAATCGAGGGCTTCCCGCACTGACATCGAGCTTACTTCGTTTATAGATTGCCCGGAAATTAATACCCACAGTATTTCCTGCTTCAGCCGCTTTCCCTGGCAGCCAGGACAAGAACTTACGGTCATGTATTTTTCGATTTCCTCCCGGGAAACATTAGATTTAGTCTCGTGGTAGCGACGCCGGAGATTATTTACTATCCCTTCATAGCTGCTGCGGAAAGCACTGGCCTCACCATAGGAATTGATATAGTTTACTTTGAACCGCTCTTGACCATTTCCATACAAAATAATATCCAGCTGCTTGCGGCTCAATTCCTTTAATGGCTGATCCATAGGAATTTTATGTTTTGCCGCCATGGTGGCCAGTACCTGGTTGTAAAAGGTGTAAAAATTACTGGACCAGGGAATAATGGCCCCATCGGTCAGGCTTTTATTCATATCCAGTACCAGCGCCGGGTCAATCTCCCTTTTTTCTCCCAGACCGTCGCACTCCGGACAGGCTCCAAAAGGACTGTTAAAAGAAAACATACGGGGGCTTAGTTCCGGCAGGCTAAAACCGCATTCCGGACAGGAAAAATCCTGGCTGAACATCTTTTCCTCTTCACCGCTCTCCCCCAGCAGTTGGATAACTACTATACCCTCGCTCAACTCAAAAGCCAGCTCCAGAGATTCGGCCAGGCGGCTCCTGATGCTATCCTTTATTACCAGTCGGTCCACAATGGCACTAATGTCGTGTTTTTTATTTTTGTCCAGTTGAATTTCCTCATCAGAAGTATATTCGTAACCATCTACCATCAAACGGACAAAGCCATCGCGGAAGAGGTTATTTATAGTTTTTTTATGTTCTCCCTTTTGCCCTCTGGCAACCGGAGCCAGAACCTTAATTCTGCTGCCTTCAGGTAGAGTAAGGAGATTGTCCACCACCTGATCCACCGTCTGCCTTTTTATGGGCTGGTGACAATGGGGGCAATGCGGTGTACCCACCCGGGCAAAAAGCAGGCGCAGGTAATCATATATCTCGGTTACCGTACCTACTGTAGAACGGGGATTATTGGAGGTTGATTTCTGGTCAATAGAAATGGCCGGGGAAAGCCCTTCGATGTAATCCACATCCGGTTTGTCCATTTGCCCCAGAAACTGCCGGGCATAGGTAGAAAGAGACTCCACGTAACGCCGCTGGCCTTCGCTGTATATGGTGTCAAAGGCCAGGCTGGACTTACCCGAACCTGATACTCCGGTAAATACCACCAGTTTATCCCGGGGAATGGTTACATCTATATTTTTTAAATTATGTTCCCGTGCCCCTTTTACGTATATATAATCTTTCATGTTATCCTCCGATTAATATGAATAGACGCGGAATCCGCGGAATCATTAGGGAACTACGCGGATTTATTTAAGGTTAAAATAAGAAAAATATGGAGCCAAAAAGATTCAGCTACCTTAATAGCGACCATAGGGAGCATCTGTGTGCCCTATGGGTATGTTAATCATAAATATTCAGCGTCCATCAGTGTCAATTATCAATTCCTTACCAATCCGCGTATTCCGCGTCTGATTTCGGGTTTCCCCTTACTTTCTCCGCCTGCTTTTCGCAGGCTGCTGCAGTTCTTTGATGGCGTCACGGAGTTGGGCGGCGCGTTCGAATTCCAGCCTTTCGGATGCATTATGCATTTCCAGTTCCATTTCTTTAATCAGGCGCTGGCGTTCCTCCTGGGGTAGATTTTTTATCCCGTTAACATCATAGTCCACCGGTTCCTCGGCGATAGTGGCCTCAACTGCAGCGTAAACCGCTTTTTTAATGGTCTCGGGAGTTATGTTATTTTCCTGATTATACTTAACCTGTACCTGGCGGCGGCGGTTGGTTTCGTCTAAGGCCAAACGCATGGAGTCAGTAATACGATCAGCATACATTAATACCCGGCCTTCCACGTTACGGGCAGCGCGCCCTATAGTCTGAATTAAAGACCTGCCCGAGCGCAGGAAACCTTCTTTATCCGCATCCAGTATTGCTACCAGGGCTACTTCCGGTAGGTCCAGCCCCTCCCGCAGCAGGTTGATACCCACCAACACGTCAAATTCCCCACTGCGCAGGTCACGCAGGATATTAAGCCTCTCCAGGGCATCTATATCAGAGTGCATATAACGCACCCGGATATTAACCCCGGCCAGATAATCGCAGAGGTCTTCGGCCATCCTCTTGGTCAGAGTAGTTACCAGTACCCGATAGCCTTTTCCTACCGTCACCCGAATTTCCGCCATCAAATCATCAATCTGCCCGGAAGTTGGCCGTATCTCTACCTCCGGGTCCACCAGACCGGTAGGCCTGATTATCTGTTCTGCTACCCGAGTGCTCCTGCCCACTTCGGCATCACCGGGAGTTGCACTAACATATATAACCTGTCCAATTTTATCATAAAACTCAGCAAATTTTAGGGGACGGTTATCTAGAGCAGACGGTAGCCGGAAACCAAATTCTACCAGGTTCTGCTTGCGGGAACGGTCACCCGCGTACATACCCCTGACCTGCGGTAGGGAAATGTGGGACTCATCCATAAAAAGCAGAAAATTCTCAGGGAAAAAGTCCATCAGGGTATACGGTGGTTCTCCCGGAGCCCGTCCAGTAATATAGCGTGAATAGTTTTCTATCCCTTTACAGTATCCCACTTCTTTTATCATTTCCAGATCATAGCGGGTACGCTGTTCCAGGCGCTGGGCTTCCAGCAGTTTCCCCTGACTCTTAAATAGTATGAGCTGTTGCTCCAGCTCTGCTTCAATATCTCCGGCCACCGCCATCATGTGCTCCCAGGTAGTGACAAAATGGGAAGCTGGAAATATCATGACATGGATACGGCGTCCGTAAACTTCCCCGGTTAAGGGGTTAAATTCAATAATTCTATCTATCTCATCACCAAAGAACTCAATACGAATGGCTTTTTCCCCGGTAGATGCCGGGAAAACCTCTACTACATCCCCCCGGACCCGGAAATAACCACGGCTAAAAGCGTAATCATTACGTTCATAGTGGGTTTCAACCAAACGGCGCAGCAGTTCCTCCCGGCTTAACTGCATTCCCGGACGCAGCGATATAGCCAGTTTATAGTAATCATCAGGAGCACCCAAACCATATATACAGGACACACTGGCTACAATGATGACATCGCGCCGCTCCAGGAGGGATGCGGTGGCCGAATGGCGCAGCTTATCAATTTCATCATTAATGGAGGAATCCTTCTCTATATAAGTATCCGTCTGGGGTACATAGGCCTCGGGCTGGTAGTAATCATAATAACTGATAAAATATTCCACTGCATTTTCGGGAAAGAACTGTTTGAATTCAGAGTAGAGCTGCCCAGCCAAAGTTTTATTGGGTGCCATAACCAGGGTTGGGCGCTGTTGCTGTTCAATAATCCGGGCCATGGTAAAGGTTTTACCGGAACCTGTTACCCCCAGCATGGTCTGTTCCCGGTAACCCTGATTCAAACCGTCAACCAGCGCGTTTATTGCCTGGGGCTGGTCCCCGGTAGCTTTATAGGCTGAATGTAATGCAAAACTCCCCATTTTTTTACCTCGCTTAAATAACCCTGGGCCAAACTGTTGTTCTCCCCATAATAATAGCAAACCCGGTGCCAACAAGGCAAGCCCGTTTGCTACAGAAACTGGGGGCGGGAACCGTTGTTTATGATATCCTCCAGAACTTCCTGTCGCTTGTGATCCAACTGCTCAAAATCCATAAAGGCGGTAAATATTTTCTTTAATTCCTTTAAGGTAGCATGGGCGTTTTCCAGTTTTACCTCTGCCTCCAGCAGTAACGATTCATAGCTGCGGCAGGCTTCGCTGCTTTGTATAGCCGCAGCTTCGGCATCGTAATTCTCCAGGTAAGCTGCCATATCTATGACAATATCCCAGGGTTTTATAGATAACTCCATATTACCGCCATCAATCAAAGCTAACTGCAGGTTACGAATGATGACCATAACAATGCTTTCCAAATCAAAACCACAGTGGTAATATTCCAGGAAATACCCTTTTTCCCGGGCCATACGAGCCAATTCCGCAATCACCAGAGATTTACCACTGCCGGGAGGACCGGTTAGAATATAGCGGCATTTACATTCGTAGCTGATTTCATCAATATAGTTTACCATCCCATCAGCTGTAACCGCACTGGCAAAATAATGCCTTTCTCCCGGCTGTTCCCTCAGTAATTCACTGGCCAGTTCTTCTGTCAATTCACGAATATGGGTCATACTTAAACAGTCCCGAGCTGCCTTTTTTACTTCCTCCCTGGCCTGACTGGCGGTTCTGAGAACCTCAAAGGCTTTAGCGTTTTGCTCTTCCTGGCGGTCAATCAAATCAATTATCTCCCGGGTTTTCCCATTTAGCTCCTTGCGGTTGCGGTAATCGCCCAGGTAAATAATGTGCCCGGTAGCTCCTGGATAGCGGGGATCAATGGGCTGGGGCAGGCTGCCATTTATCACTGCTGCCCCCAGGCGGGGAATATATACTCCATCCGGGCTTACCGGATCTAGAGCTGAGATCCAGAACTCAATCTCATAGCCCTTTTCCGACAGGGATTCCCCCAGAAGCCGAATAAACGTGGACTTTCCGGACCCTGCAGCTCCTTTTAATATATATATTTTCCTTAATCCTTGTATCAGGTCTGGAATAAAGGTATGAAAACCCTGACTGGTATTGCTGCTGGTTAATACATAGCGAATTTCTCCCGATTTGCTCACTCCTAACCCCTCCATAATACTTTGCTATAAAGTATTCATTTTGG
>JAQUGU010000237.1 GCA_028683995.1 Syntrophomonadaceae bacterium
TTAGTAAGAAAATAAATTTTTTAGACGCAGATTTACGCAGATTATTATGATTTACACAGATTTCCCTTAATTATTATCAGCGTTAATCATAAAAATCCGCGTCCTTCTGCGTCAGAATAATGTTGGAATCAAACTATATACCGAGGAGGTTTCTGATTGCAGGGATATGTAATAAACCCATTAATTGCTGCCGTAATAGCTATAATAGTTTCTGCTCTTATGGGACCTTTGATGATACCGTTTTTGCAGAAGCTGAAAGTGGGGCAGAGCATAAGGGAAGAAGGGCCTGAGCGGCACTATGCCAAAGCAGGAACACCTACTATGGGTGGCATAATTATTATTACCGCAGTAATGGCAGCTACATTTATCATGGCGGGCAGCAGTTCGGAAGCGCTTAGTGCAGTATTTATAATGATTGCTTTTGGAGCTATTGGCTTCTGGGATGATTATATTAAAGTGGTGCTCAAACGCTCTCTTGGTTTGCGGGCCCGGGAGAAACTGCTCTTGCAGTTTTTAATTGGTCTTTTATTTGGATTACTGTTGATTTATTATTTTCATCGGGGTACAGAAATTATTATCCCGTTCAGCGGAACAGTCATCGATTTGGGGTACATATATATCCCATTTCTAATCCTGGTACTAATATCCGCCTCTAATGCTGTAAACCTGACTGATGGATTGGATGGACTAGCCTCCGGGGTTACTTTTTTTGTTGCTCTGGCTTATACTCTGGTTTGCCTCATGACCTCACACTACCAGCTTACGGTGTTTTGTGGTGCTCTAACCGGAGCCTGTATTGGTTTTTTGATTTTTAACCATTACCCTGCGCGGGTATTTATGGGAGATACTGGTTCTATGGCTCTGGGTGGAGCTGTAGCGGCAGTAGCTGCCATCAGTCGTTCCGAAATCGTTTTGCTTATTATTGGTGGGGTTTATGTAATTGAAGCTCTAAGTGTAATTATTCAGGTAGTTTCATTTCAGACCACCGGTAAGCGAGTCTTTCTTATGGCGCCCCTGCACCATCATTTTGAACTAAAAGGCTGGTCGGAGACCAGGATAGTTAAAGTCTTTTCTATAGTGTCCCTCCTTTTTGTGATAGTGGGACTGCTGGGCTTTAAGGGTATAGGAATTAGATAGGAAGTGTAGTTATATTGGAATTTAAAGGCAAGAAAATTCTAGTAGTTGGAATAGCCCGCAGCGGGATAGCCGCAGTCAAATCCCTGACCAGAAGAGAGGCTGTGCTTTTTGCCTGTGACCGAAAAACTAGTGATGAATTAGGGGACATTCTATTAGAAATGGAAGCACTGGGGGTAAAAGTTTATACAGGCAGTTACCCCCGGGTTAGTCAGGATAGATTTGATCTTCTGGTTGCCAGTCCGGGTGTACCCCTGGATATAAACCCCTTTATTCAGGCTCGTAACACCGGGGTGCCGGTAATGGGTGAGCTGGAACTGGCTTATTTACTTAAAACGGATACTGTGGATTTGTATGCCATAAGCGGTACCAACGGCAAGACTACTACCGTCTCCTTATTACAGGCAATTCTAGCTGCTGACGGCCGCAGGGCATTGGCCGGAGGTAATATTGGAGTTCCCCTCACTACTCTGGTGGACAGCATGGAGGCAGGGGTGATTGTGGTAGAAGCCTCCAGCTTTCAGTTGGAAACTACATGTCATTTCAGACCCAATATTAGTGCATTATTAAACATAACCCCCGACCATCTGGATCGGCATAAAAGCATGGAGAGGTATATTAAGGCCAAATCCAGAATATTTTCCTGCCAAAACATAGATGATTATGCCGTATTAAATTATGAAGATCTGCATATTAGGGAAATGGCACAAGAGTGCCCGGCGCGGGTAATCTATTTTTCCAGCCAGAGGGTTTTACCGGAAGGGGCATTTATAAAAGATAACCTGATATATTTTGTTATGGATGATAAAGTACTGCCAATATGCCCGGTACATGAAGTCTCCTTGCGGGGCCAGCACAACCTGGAAAATATTCTCGGTGCAGTGGCGGTAGCAGCCATTGCCGGTGCTAAAGTGGAAACCATCCGGGACATCCTGAAAACTTTTACCGGAGTCCGTCATCGTATAGAGGAAGTGGTGGCAGTAGATGGGGTCTTATACGTAAACGATTCCAAGGCGACCAATCCAGAATCAGCTATTAAAGCATTGGAATCTTTTAATGAACCTATTATCTTGATAGCCGGAGGGCGCAGCAAAGGTTCCAGTTTCGAGGAATTTGCCCGCTTTATTAAGGAAAAAGTAAAGGAACTGGTTCTTTTGGGAGAAGCCCGGGAAGAGATAAGGAAGGCAGTCATGGATGCTGGTTTTCAGAATATACATGAGGTAAATGATTTTAACACCGCCGTGGCTACAGCCAGGGAATTGGCAGCAGACGGTGATGTGGTATTACTATCCCCGGCCTGTGCCAGTTGGGATATGTTTAAGAGTTACGAACAACGGGGTGATTTGTTCTGCGAACTGGTTCGGGCCATGCAGCCAGTACAAGGGGGATAAGGGATTGAGGCTTAAAAAGCGGCCACCGGATTTTGTGCTTTTTATAACTACACTGGCTCTGTTAGGGGTAGGCCTTATTATGGTTTTTAGTTCCAGTGCGGTAACTGCCAGCGTGGAAAATCATAGTCCCTATTATTTTTTTCAGCGCCAGCTGATATGGGCCCTAATAGGTTTGCTGGTAATGATAGTAATAATGCGGATTAATTACCTGCGTTTGAAGGAATTTGCCTTTCCCATAATGATTATCGCCGTAGTATGTTTACTTCTGGTTATGACTCCACTGGGGGTAGAAGCCAGCGGGTCTACCCGTTCGTTGGGATTAGGTGGGCTTAGCTTTACTCCCTCGGAACTGGTTAAATTGGCTGCGGTAATGTTCCTGGCCAAAACTATGGAAATAAATATTGATAAAATGAAATCATTTAAGAGCGGGGTATTGCCATATTTGG
>JAQUGU010000027.1:0-1496 GCA_028683995.1 Syntrophomonadaceae bacterium
GGAAATGAAGAACCAATAGCGGGTTTTAAGTGGATACAGATAACTGCCAGGAAGATTGTCTTGCAATTATCAGTTTTTTCAATTCTCGAATGAAAGCCCTTCTTGTTTCTTAAAAATTATCATAGTATATGGAAATATGAGGAATATGATATAATTTCCATGTAAGTTAAATTAAACTGTTACATAGGCGTAGCAAGGCAAGCGTCAAAAACTTCACACATATAAATGGCTCAGCAGAGATGAGACAATTAACCTGAACAAAAAACAAGGAAGTACGACGCACAAAGGATTGTCCTGTTGTATCCGCATTCCGATGCTGTAAGTAAAACAGACATAAGGTATGTATCTGACGACAACGTCAATGTCCAGGTTTCGTTTGTTGATCTTAGAAATGTGGACGATAGTATTTCCAAGTTGTTATCGGAGGTGTGCTAATGCCCTTTACCATAGTCCGGCAGGACCTCACGAAAATGAAGGTTGATGCAATCGTCAATGCTGCAAACACCGCGCTACAGATGGGGGGCGGCGTTTGCGGGGCCATATTTAAAGCGGCGGGAGCGCATGAACTCAAAGCCGCCTGTGATAAAATCGCTCCGATTCAAACTGGTGATGCGGTCATTACCCCGGGGTTCAGGTTGCCAACAAAGTTTGTTATCCACACAGCGGGACCAGTTTACCGTGGCGGCAAGAATGGTGAGGAAGAGCAACTGCGCCTTTGCTACCTAAACAGTCTGAAACGGGCGGTAGAGAACAAGTGTAAAAGCATAGCATTTCCGCTGATTTCAAGCGGTATATATGGCTACCCGAAAGACGAAGCCCTGCGCGTTGCCACAGGAGCTATCCAAGACTTCCTCAGAGAACACGAATTGGAAGTGTATCTCGCTGTATTTGATAAGTCGGCGTTCACGGTCAGCGAGAAGCTTATCGGTGAAATCGCGAGCTATATTGATGAGCATTATGTCGCAGAACACAAATTTACTCGGCGTGAGTTGCTTGATGTCGAGCGCGAAGCTCTTGAGGAAGCCGACCTTATCAGCTATAACGTGCTATCACCTATGCAAGCCCCGACTGTCGGCACAGAACTTGACGATTTAATTGGTA
Organism: Syntrophomonadaceae bacterium; assembly: GCA_028683995.1. Lineage (GTDB taxonomy): Bacteria > Bacillota > Syntrophomonadia > Syntrophomonadales > Syntrophomonadaceae > UBA4844. Next base: position 1,102 of record JAQUGU010000027.1, read on the forward strand.
ACCTTGACGAGCCATTCTCCCAGATGCTCCTGCGTCTTATTGATGCCAAGGAAATGACGGATGTCGAAGTTTATAAACGTGCCAACCTCGATCGTAAATTGTTCTCCAAGATTAGGAGCAACAAAGGCTACATGCCGAGTAAGCGCACTGCGATTGCCCTTGCAGTGGCGATGGAGCTGTCGCTCGATGAAACGGATGACCTTTTGGAGCGGGCTGGCTATGCCCTGTCCCACAGCCAGAAGTTCGACGTTATTGTCGAATATTTTATTGTTAGCAGAAAGTACGACATTTTTGAGATTAATGAAGTGTTGTTCAAATACGACCAGCCGTTGTTGGGAGGGTGAGCAATATTAGAAACTATAAATGGGAAAAAACACCTGACATATACTGCGGTG
>JAQUGU010000027.1:1596-12399 GCA_028683995.1 Syntrophomonadaceae bacterium
CGACCCGAATGGATTGCCTGAAAAAATCGATGTTGCGTTACATGGCGAGAATATTAAATATATTACTGAATTGCTTCGAGAACGCGAATTGACACTATGGGCAGGTTGGGGCAAACCAATAATGATACGTCCTTATTTACTTGAATGTCTGAGAGATATACACGCGATCGCAACTGGAAATAACTGCCGCTGGATTGCATTCGGAAAATATGAAAACGGCTTAGCTAATTGTACAACTGTTGACAACCACCCCCGACACCCATCCCGACTCCCATTGGCGGCCGTATCAAAAGAATACGAAGTAACGCATTATTTCAAACCGTATTTTGTCGCTTTCTAAGCGACCGTCCATTTTTCTATAAGTGTTATCCTTAAGTCACAATAAAACTTAAGGGAGGACACGGAAATGAAAAAAGGATTAACAGAACTAGTTTTTATACTCGACAAGAGCGGCTCAATGGGCGGCTTGGAGACAGATACAATCGGTGGTTACAACTCGATGCTCGAAAAGCAAAAGTCGGTAGACGGAGAATGCCACATTACGACTGTGCTGTTCAACAACAACTATGAACTGCTCCACGACCGTATCGACATCAAGGCGATCAACTCAATTACCGAAAAAGAATATGCTGTTGGCGGCTCGACGGCACTTCTTGATGCCATTGGCATGACAATCCACAAAATTGGCAACGCTCAAAAACACACAGCCGACGATTACCGTGCTGAGAAGGTTATGTTTATAATAATTACGGACGGCGAGGAGAACTCCAGCCGCGAATATTCGGCTGATAAGGTCAAGGCGCAGATCGAGAGGCAAAAGAGAAATTACGGGTGGGAGTTTATCTTTCTCGGTGCAAACATCGACGCTGTTGAAACTGCAGGACGGTTCGGGATTTCCACAGACCGCGCGCAGAACTACCACGCAGATAGTGAGGGCGTTGAATTGAATTTTCGTGTGATGAGTGAGGCGGTCGCCACATTCCGTGAGTGCGCCGCTATGCCGGAAGGATGGAATGACGAGATTCAAAAGGATTATAAGAAACGTGGAGGACGGAAATAACTCTGGACTTGTTCTCGGAGCTGGTAAAAGCTAAAAACACTGTGGACATATTCCCGCTAACGTGCAAAATGTTGGCAATGATTTGCTGGGTTGACTCTATTCAACACAATTGTACCAGATTACAATGTGTCGTAGTTCAAAGACAAGGTTGAAGAACTTGATATTGTTAGAATTTTTGCGGAGCCGTTTGCATATAATATAGGTTCCAGAAAAGTACTCAAAAAGGCAGGATTTTAATTGGAGGGTGTTTTGAGAAAGAGTGTCTACAAAAATGGCCAGATTTTTGATTCTTGTATGTATGGATTAACAAAATAACCGTGCTGGCGATTACCTCATACACTATTACTAAACTGGAGTTGTTTGAAGCCATTTGCAAAAATGGAATTAATAAAGAATAATACTGCTAACCGGGAGTTGGTTAACAAATGCCGTACGAATCAGAATTGATTTTACGGCATTTTTATATGATACTATAAAGAATGCTCTTAAGATATGGAGGCAGCGTTAGTGAAGGATAGGTTATTTCGGGATATTTTACCGCAGGTGTCCAAACCGGCTCGTTATACCGGTGGGGAAGTTAATATGACAAAAAAGGACTGGGAACAGGCTCAGGCTAAAATGGTTTTTGCCTTTCCTGATGTCTATGAAGTAGGCATGTCCCATATTGGTGGGAAGATTCTTTACGGTCTGGTAAATGAAAAGAGTAATCACCTGATGGAGCGCTCTTTTGCCCCCTGGCCGGATATGGAAGAGGTTATGCGGCGGGAAAACATACCCCTGTATAGTCTGGAGTCCTTTCGCCCCTTAAATGATTTTGATGTAGTTGGGTTTTCCTTACAATATGAGTTGTCTATTACCAATGTACTCAACATGTTAGATTTGTCCGGGATACCCCTGTGGTCAAGTGAACGCCAAAAGGGATGCCCGCTGGTAATTGCCGGGGGGCCGGTAGTCTTTAATCCGGAGCCTTTTGCTGAATTTTTTGATGCTTTCCTGATTGGTGATGGCGAAGAGGTAACGCTGGAGTTTCTGGACTGTGTATATAAGAACCGGGAAATGGCACGGGATGAGCTGCTCCAACAACTGGCCCGGATAGAAGGGGTATATATACCTGCCCTTTACCGGGTAGAATACAAAAATGATGGTACTATAAAGAGTATGGCACCTGTGGCCAAAGAGGCACCGGCTAAAGTGCGCCGGCGAGTGGTGCAGGATCTGGATCAGGCTTATTACCCGGACAAACCGATTGTACCCTATATGGAAATTGTCCATGACCGTGCGGTACTGGAAGTCATGCGGGGCTGCCAGCGCAGCTGCCGTTTCTGCCATGCCGGCATGGTTTATCGTCCGGTACGGGAGCGCAGTGTGGATACTCTTAAGAAACAGGCGGCAGCACAGCTGGCCAGTACGGGTTATGAGGAAATATCGCTGGCATCTTTAAGTACGCTGGACTATTCCGGGGTAAGTCCCCTGGTAAAAGATTTGGTAAAGGAATATGGCCCCCAGGGTACAGGAGTCTCCCTTCCTTCGCTACGGGTTGACGCATTTTCTATTGATCTGGCCAATGAGGTACAAAAGGTACGTAAAACTACCTTAACCCTGGCGCCGGAGGCTGGAACCCAGCGTTTGCGGGATGTTATAAACAAAAATGTAAGTGAAGAACAATTGTTTAGTGCGGTGGAAGCTGCCTTTAAATCAGGCTGGAATTCCCTTAAACTTTACTTTATGATTGGTCTGCCCGGTGAGACCGAAGCGGACCTGGACGGGACCATAGAGCTGATTAGAAAGGTCAAGGCTATTGGTGACCGGTACTCCCGACGTCCGGTAGAAATCCGGGCCAGTCTGGCCTCTTTTATACCCAAAGCCCATACCCCTTTTCAGTGGCGGGCACAGAACAGTATTGAGGAACTGGATAAGAAACGCCGGTATATGATGAGGGAAAAGCAGCGCCGTATTAAACTCAGTTTCCATGATAGTGAAACCAGTTACCTGGAGGGGGTTATGGCCCGGGGTGACCGCCGCCTGGCAGCAGCTATCTTTAAGGCCTGGCAAAAAGGTTGTAAATTTGATGGCTGGTCGGAGTATTTTCACTTTGACCGCTGGATAGAAGCCCTGCAGGAATGTGATATTGCCCCTGATTTTTATAACCTGCGGCAGCGTAACTACGAAGAAGTATTTCCCTGGGATTTCATCGAAACTGGGATTGACCGGGAGTACCTGATTGAAGAGAACGAAAGAGCAGAGAAGGGGATAAGCACCCCGGATTGCCGCCAGGAAGGGTGCAGGGACTGCGGGGTTTGTATAGCTCTGGGGGTCGACCTTCAGATTAAGGAGGGTTATTCCGTTGCGGTTGAGAGCTGAGTATAGTGTGGGATCGGATCTTCGGTTTTTATCTACCCTGGATATGATGAAGCTTATGGCTCGAACCTTGCGCCGGGCCAGGATACCTTTTGCCCTGAGCGAGGGTTTTAATCCTCATATACGCCTTTCCCTGGGAACAGTATTACCGGTAGGTCTGTGGGGTAAGCGCGAGTATTTTGACCTGGAGCTGGAGCAGGAGATGAGTTGCAGTGAATTTGTTGAGAAAATGAACCTTACCCTGCCTCCGGATGTTAAAATTATAGCCTGCATACAAATTGCTGCCACTATTCCTGCCCTAATGAACAGTATTAATTGTGCTTGCTATTCTTTTGTTGTTCGTAAGCCGGTGGAAGAAATGGAACAATGGAAAGACATCGTTCTGCAAAGAGACGACCTGGTAGTTAAAAGTCGAGGTAAAAAAAAGGACCTGGATAAAAATTTACGACCCGGGATTTTAAAAATTGAAGTGAATAGGTGGCATAAATTTGCTATTATTGATATATGGGGAAGTATCGGAGAACCTCTTAATGTACGTTATGATGAACTAATGGAATTATTGGTAATAACCGGTATTAATAAAGAAGATATACTGGATGTGTTCCGCAGCGGTAATTACATCAGAGTAAAAGACGATTTTTTTACTCCACTGGAAAAGGTGAAGTAACTTGGAACGAGAGATTATTGCAGAAATTTATCCCTGGGAATCGCGGGTAGCTATTGTAGAGGATGGCAGACTAGTCGAGGTTTTCTGGGCAGATCAGGACGAAAACGTAGGTAATGTATATAAAGGTAAGGTAAAAGATATATTACCGGGGCTTTCCTGTGCCTTTGTTGATATAGGATTGAGCAAGAATGCTTTTTTGTATGCCGGCGATGTTGTGTTTCCTGGGGCCAGGCGGGGTAGTAATGGCCTGGATCTGTTAAAGAGCGGCCAGGATATTATGGTGCAGGTAAAGAAGGAAGCCTTTTCGGAGAAGGGAGCGCGGGTAACCGGGAACTTAACTATTCCCGGTCATTTTATTGTGCTCTTGCCCTGCCAGAACGAAGTATCCATATCCCGTAAGCTGACTGATGATGAGCGCCGCGAGCACCTGCGCCATCTAATGGAAAAAAATAAACCAGCGGAGATGGGAATAATCCTGCGTACCGCCTGCCATGAAGCCGAGGATGATGAAATCCTTGATGAAATGCAGGAGCTTTTGCAGGTTTGGCAGGAAATAAATCAGCGCTTTGAGCGTATGCGTGCTCCCAGTCTGATTTATGAAGATATTGATGTATTGGAGAGAACCTTACGAGATTACCTGGATAGTGATATCCGCCGGGTAGTAATTAATAATGAAAAATTAAAAGAAAAAATTATTGCCTATATGAGTAAGAAGAAATTCAACTTTGATTTTACGGTGCAGTTTGAAGAGGGTGACTTGTTCGAGAAATACGGACTGGAAAAAGATATCCGCCGCACCCTGCGCCGCAAAGTATGGCTGCGTAATGGCGGCTATCTAATCATTGATGAAACTGAGGCTATGACCGTAATTGATGTTAACAGCGGCAAGTATACCGGCAAAAATGATTTTGAAGAAACGGTTTTCAAGCTTAACCTGGAAGCAGCGGTGGAGATTCCCCGGCAGTTGAGGCTGCGCAGTCTGGGGGGGATTATTCTCATAGATTTTATTGATATGAGAAACAAAGAAAATGAAGATACAATAATTACTGTTCTGAAAAAAGAGCTGGCCAAGGATAAGGCCCATACCCGCATTATAGGCATGACCGGGCTGGGATTTTTGGAAATGACGCGCAAGAAATCACGTTATGGGGTGTTCGAGTTTTTCACTGATGAATGTGCCAATTGCAACGGCCGGGGACGGATGATTAATCTGTTTGCCCTGTCTTGTGAAGTGAAAAGGAAACTGGCCAACATGGGCTATGTGGAGAATGAGGAGATAATCTGCGAAGCTAACCCGCGTTTGCTGGAGTTTATCTATAATGATGAGAAAAATCTGGGCTATATAGAAAAGCGTACCCAGAAAAAGGTGAAACTATTGGCCAACCCTGACCTGGCTCTGGTTGATTACAAGATTTATACGGGATAGAATTTTTAATTTTTAATTTCTAATTTATCGCCCTTCTCTGATCTTGACTTAATTCTTTATTTATGTTAATTTTTAGTTTGGGTTGCATGTTTTGCAACCGCCCGGTTCAGGCTTCTAAATGGCTTGTAGCCTGCCTGGTGACCGGCGAGTCTCAAAATATGGAGGTGTTTTATAGATGTACGCAGTAATTGAAAGTGGCGGCAAGCAGTACAAAGTTAGCGAAGGTACAGTGCTTAAAGTGGAGAAACTGGAAGCCGCAGCCGGGGATCATTTGAGTATTGACAAGGTGCTCATGGTTAATGATGAGAATGGTAATGTTAAGGTGGGCAACCCACTGGTGAGCAATGCCCGGGTTGAAATTGAGGTTGTGGAACAGGGTCGAGATAAGAAGGTTGTAGTTTACAAGTATAAGAAGAGAAAGAACTATCGTAAAAAACAGGGTCACCGGCAACCCTTCACCAGAATAAAAGTATTAAAGATTGAAGCTTAATGATTGAGGTAAGGATAAACTACCAGGGCAAAGATATAACATCTTTCCAGGTCAAAGGCCATGCTGGTTTTGCCCCTGAAGGGCAGGATATATACTGTGCCGGAGTATCGGCAGTAGCTCAGACCACTCTCCTGGGACTATGTATAAACCTTAGTATACAACCCGAGTACCGGGTGGAAGAGGGATGGTTGCAGTGCCACCTTCCCTCTGGACTAAACCGGGAAGATATGGAAAATGCCCAGATTATACTTTCTACCATGGAAGCAGGAATGCTTTCCATGCAAGAAGCTTATAGTAATTTTATAAAACTAGAAGTGAGGAGGTCTTAAAATGTTTAAATTCGATTTACAGTTATTTGCTCATAAAAAGGGTGTTGGTAGTTCCAGAAACGGAAGAGACAGTAAGTCAAAAAGGCTAGGGGTTAAGAGATATGATGGCCAGGTAGTTAGTGCCGGTAATATCCTGGTAAGACAGCGCGGCACCAAAATCCACCCTGGTAATAACGTCATGATCGGTGGCGATGATACCCTGTTTGCTATAGTAGATGGAACCGTTAAATATGAGAGAAAAGGCAGAGAAAAGAAGCAGGTCAGCGTTTATCCGCTGGACAGTGTTAGCATATAGTCTAAAACTGGATTAAAAGGGTATAGTAGGGGAAAGCGGTGCTTTCCCCTTTATTTTTTAGACTTACTTTAGTATATTGATGCCACAACAGTATCCCTGGAGCTTTTCGGGGTTTTTTGCTATTATTAGGTAATGCAGGGGGTAAGCTAATGGAAGCAGAACAGGCGCTGGCTATCTTAAGAAGAGTGAGACACGATTTTGGCAACTATTTGCAGGTAATTCTGGGCTATATCGATCTGGACCGGCCTGAACAGGCTAAAAGGTACTTACTTGATATAGTGGAAGAGCTGGCAACCGAGCGAAATATTTTCGAAAGCCTGGATGCAGAAGCAGCCTTGTATTTTTACCAGCAACTGCTAAGGGCTCGTGATTTGGGCATAATATTGAAATATAGAGAACTTCAGGTTAATTCCTGGACTATATTAAAAATGCAAAACCAGCCTTTTAATACTCTGGCGTCCTTATCGCCGGAGTTTAATGGTATGGACGATGACCCAATTATATACCTTTCCTTCTTGGAGGGTGGGGCAGGGGTTACCATGTTGTTTGAATGGGAAGAGCCCCGAGCAGGAACGCTTAAGGTAATTGTCGAGGAGTTGAAATAATGTTTGTTGATCATGCCAGGATATACGTGCGCGGCGGAGATGGTGGAAACGGTATAGTAGCATTTCGTCGGGAAAAATATGTGCCTATGGGCGGTCCTGCCGGAGGCGATGGAGGCAGAGGCGGCAATGTCATATTTATAGCCGATGAAGGTCTCAGCACTCTGATGGACTTTAAGTACCGCCGGCATTTCAAGGCTATTCGCGGTGCTCATGGACAGGGGAAAAACATGCACGGTGCGGGGGGCGAGGATTTCACCGTAAAGGTACCGGTAGGAACGGTAATTCGGGACGATGATAGCGGTGAAGTAATTGCCGACCTTACCAAGAATGGGCAGGAAGTGGTAGTAGCTCGGGGTGGCCGCGGAGGTCGGGGAAATGCCCGTTTTGCTACCTCTCTCAATAAAGCACCTTCGTTATCTGAAAATGGGGAACCCGGTCAGGAAAGGTGGGTTAAGCTGGAATTAAAACTCCTGGCTGATGTAGGGTTGGTAGGTTTCCCCAATGCGGGTAAATCCACATTAATCTCGCGTATTTCTGCAGCCCGACCTAAAATAGCGGACTATCCCTTTACTACCCTGGTACCCAACCTGGGTGTGGTAATGACCAGGAGTAAAGAATCATTTGTTGTAGCTGATATACCTGGTTTAATTGAAGGTGCCCACCAGGGCTTGGGACTGGGTCATGAATTCCTGCGTCACATAGAAAGAACCCGGGTCTTGCTTTTTGTACTGGATACTGCTCAGACCGAGGGGCGGGACGTACTAGAGGATTACCAGGTATTGCGCCAGGAACTGGAGCTGTACCGGCCTGATTTAATGAAAAGGCCTTTTTTAATTGTAGCCAATAAGATGGACGTCCCTGAGGCCCAGGCCAACTATGAGCGACTGCGGGCGAAATTTGGCCATCTGGTCCATGCGGTTTCTGCTGTTACTGGTCTGGGAGTCAATGTTCTGGTAGAAGAGACCTTCCGGCTTGTGCAGTCCGTACCCCGGGATATTGTTGTCAGCGGAGAAGAACCGGTAATGCGGCGCTTTGAGGAAGAAGAAACGTTTAGAATAGAAAGAGTAAACGGCGTATTTGAAGTCAGCGGTAAAAGAATCGAAAAACTTCTGGCCATGACTAATTTTGCTACTGATGAAGGTTTGCAGAGATTTCAAAGGATAGCCGAGAAAATGGGGCTGGAGGAAGCTCTGCGCAGACAGGGGATTAAGCCGGGAGATACTGTAAAAATCAGTGACTTCGAGTTTGAGTATAGCGAATAAGCCTGGAGGTGGGAAATTGAACAGGCGTAAGAATTTAAAGGCCTGTCGCCGGGTAGTAGTTAAAATAGGTACCAGTACCTTAACCTACAGTAATGGCCAGCTTAATTTACATAGGATTGAACGTCTGGTGAGAGAATTGGCCGATTTACATAACCGGGGGATGGAGGTTTTACTGGTAAGCTCCGGGGCTATAGGGGTGGGCGCCAGCCGTATGGGGTATAAGAAGATTCCCCGAACTATGCCGGAAAAACAGGCCCTGGCAGCTATAGGTCAGGGTGCCCTGGTGCAACTCTATGAAAAGCTTTTCTCCGAATACAATAAAACGGTAGCCCAGGTGCTTTTAACCCGGGGAGATTTGGATGAACGTCTTCGTTATCTGAATGCTACTAATGCCCTTCTGGCCATACTGGATCTGGGGGTAATTCCTATTATTAACGAAAATGATACCGTGGTGGTAGAGGAAATAAAGTTTGGTGATAATGATACTTTGTCGGCTCTGGTGGCCGGTATTGTTGATGCTGATTTACTGATAATTTTATCAGATGTTGATGGGCTATATGATTCCGATCCCCGGGTGAACCGGAACGCTAGTCTTCACACCGAGGTTGATGAAATTACCGCAATGATGGAGGAGAGTTCGAAAAACCGGGGCAGCAGCTTTTCCAGCGGGGGAATGCTGACTAAACTGAAAGCGGCCCGTATATGTATGGCCGCGGGTATACCTATGATTATTGCCAATAGTGACGGCGAAAATGTTATTCGCCAGATTATGGATGGTAAAGAGATTGGAACCCTGTTTATACCCCGGGAAGAAAAATTGCAGGCGCGTAAAAAGTGGATAGCCTTTGGTACTTTACCTCAGGGTCAGGTGCTGGTTGACGCTGGTGCCGAAGTCGCTTTATTACAGAAGGGCAAAAGCTTATTGCCTTCGGGTGTTATTGCAGTTGAGGGGGATTTTGACCGGGGCACGGTGGTTGCTGTAGTTGCGGTGGATGATAAACGGGAAATTGCCCGCGGTATGGTTAATTATAGCTCCGATGAAATCAGGTTAATTGCCGGCAAAAAAAGCTCGGAAATAGAAAAGGTCCTGCAGGATAAGGACTACGATGAAGTAATCCATCGCAATAATTTATGGGTGGAACACCAGTAGAAAAGGAGAGAGAGGTATGGATAGTAATTTACAGGCACTTATGCTGGAGCAGGGGAGGAAGGCCCGGGTGGCGGCGCGATACCTGGCTACCGCATCTACCACCATTAAAAATGAGGCCCTGATGGCCATGGCAGATACCTTGGAAACAAATATTCCCGAACTCTTAAAAGCCAATCAGGTGGATTTAGAAAATGGTCGCGAACAGGGACTGAGCTCAGCCCTGCTCGAACGCTTGACCCTGGATGACTCCCGGGTTAAGGATATGGCTCAAGGTTTAAGGGAAATCGCAGCCCTGCCCGATCCGGTGGGAGAAGTACTGGGAATGTGGCGCCGGCCTAATGGTCTGGAGGTAGGCCGCATTCGCACCCCTATAGGTGTTATTGGTATAATTTACGAGTCTCGTCCCAATGTTACTGCCGATGCTGCCGGGCTATGCCTGAAGGCTGGCAATGCCATTCTTTTGCGGGGCGGGGAAGAAGCGCTTAATTCCAATCGGGTGATTGCCCGCCTTATAGCGGCTGCAGCGGTTAAATGCGGCATACCGGAGGGGGCTATACAGCTGGTTGACAGCGAGGATCGGGAAGCGGCTGTATTTATGATGAAGATGAACGACTACCTGGATGTCTTAATTCCCCGTGGGGGTAAGGGATTAAAACAGGCGGTAATGAATAATGCTACTGTACCATATATCATGACCGGTATGGGCAATTGCCATGTTTACGTGGATGAATATGCTGACCTTGACAAAGCCCCCCCTATCGTTTTTAATGCCAAGGTACAGCGGCCTTCAGTATGCAATGCTGTTGAAACCCTGCTGGTTCATGAAGCTGTGGCCGGGGAGTTTCTGCCCGCAATGATCAAGGAATTGGAAGAGGCAGGGGTAGAAATACGGGCCTGTGAGCGTAGTCGCAAGATAGTCGGTCATGTAAAGCCTGCTGCTCCCGAGGATTGGGATACGGAATATCTGGACCTGATTCTGGCAGTGAAAATCGTAGATAGTGTGGAAGAGGCCATAGAGCATATTAATACCCATGGTACCGGCCATAGTGAGGCTATAGTCAGTCAGGATTACAGTAATGTAAGGCGTTTTATGGCAGCCGTGGATGCAGCTGCAGTTTATGCCAATGCTTCTACTCGCTTTACCGATGGTAATGTTTTCGG
>JAQUGU010000238.1 GCA_028683995.1 Syntrophomonadaceae bacterium
TTATCTTTGCTTTCATCTAATTTGCCCGAGCCTCCCAGAACCTGTTGTTCGTAAGTAAGTTTAAGAATCTTAAAATGCTGGTCATATTCAGCCTGGCTTATCTTATCTCCATTTACCTCTCCAACAATCTTTGCCTGCTCCTGACCGCCAGATTTGCATCCAGCCAATATCAAACCCATTATTAACACTGCTATCAAGACTATCTTTCTATTCATTAAAAATACTCCTCCCCATCTAATTGAAAGCAATTATAACACACTTCACCCCAAGACTAAATAAGTCCGGGGCCTGTCCCCGGACTTATTGCGACTTACGCCTTACGCCTCACTATTTACACAATTCCCTGAGCCATCATGGCATCTGCTACTTTGGTAAAACCGGCAATATTGGCACCGGCTACCAGGTTGCCTTCCATCCCGTATTCCCGGGCCGCTTCACTGGATTTACGGTAGATATCAACCATAATATCCTTTAATTTGGCGTCAACTTCTTCAAAACTCCAGGAGTAACGCATACTGTTCTGCGACATTTCCAGGCCGGAGACTGATACTCCCCCGGCATTAACCGCTTTGGCCGGGCCAAAAAGAATGTTTTTCTTCAGGCAAAGCTCAACTGCTTCAGTACAACAAGGCATATTAGCAGCCTCAGCTATACAGATGCAGCCGTTAGCAATAAGCTTTTGTGCATCTTCCATTTTCAATTCATTCTGAGTAGCGGTTGGTACCGCAATATCACAGGGAACTTCCCAGGGTGATTTACCTTCCACCCATTGCAACCCAAACTGGTCGGCATAAGCCCGGGCCGGGCGCCGGTAAACACACCACAGATCCATCAACATATCCAACTTTTCACCTTTTATGCCCTCAGGATCATAAACATAACCGAATTCATCAGCTATAGTTACTACTTTAGCTCCCAGCTGGTTAGCCTTCTCTATAAAAAAGGTGCCCACATTACCATATCCGGAAATAGTGATAGTCTTTCCTTTAATACTGTCTCCTTTTGCTTTCAGCATTTCCTCTATAAAGTAAACCGTGCCATAACCGGTAGCTTCCGGGCGGGCCAGACTTCCTCCCCAGCTTCTGCCTTTGCCGGTCAGAACACCTTCAAAGTTATTGATAATCCTCTTGTACTGCCCGAAAAGGTAGCCGATTTCCCGTCCTCCAACTCCAATATCACCTGCGGGTACGTCCGTATCCGGCCCAATATAGCGATAAAGTTCAGTCATAAAGCTCTGACAAAAGCGCATAACTTCACCGTTTGATTTTCCCCGGGGATCAAAATCACTGCCCCCTTTACCTCCTCCCATGGGAAGACCGGTAAGGGAATTCTTGAAAGTCTGTTCAAAACCGAGAAACTTTATAATCCCCAGATTAACTGAAGGATGAAAACGTATCCCACCCTTATAAGGGCCGATAGCACTATTAAACTGCACCCTGAACCCCCGGTTAACTTGAACCTCTCCCTGGTCATCAACCCAGGGAACCCGGAAAATTACCTGCCTTTCTGGCTCAACTATTCTTTCCAGTACCCCACTGGAGATGTACTCCGGATGCTTGTCGATTACTGGCTGCAGTGACTCCAGCACCTCATGTACCGCCTGGTGAAATTCAGGCTCCCCCGGATTACGCCTAACTACCCGTTCCATCAATTCGCTTACATAAGACATACATGTTCCTCCTTTGAAACTACCTTCCTACTTAGTTTATATTGCAAATTATAATTACATTTTTTCCTTTATGTAAATACTTTTTTATCTGGTATATTGTATGCATTCTAAAGCCTTTTCCCTCGTATTAGTAAATCCAGTGGAACTCCTTCTGTACCTCATCCAGTAAAGCTAGCATTTAAAAAAGAGATTGCTGCTTGCCTGGGGACTAACAATCTCTTCACTGTTTAAACTATTATTTTATTTAAAACCAATCTCAACCGCTTTTTGAATAATTTCCATCAGGTCATTAAACATTTGGATAAAAGAGCCTTCGGCATTAAAAAACTCGGCAATTACTTCAATCTGATTAGCCTTGGCAAACATCTGGCTAAGTTCCAGGGCACTATCACTGTCCACCTCTTGCCCCAGGATTTGAGCCCGGTTAAGTTCCATCTGCTGGTTGCGGATGTTAATAATCATTTCCTGGTACTCTGGATTTTTTTCAATCGCAGACTTGGCATTCACATATCTGTTATATACTGCACTGTTAGTAATGGCGCGAGCCAACTCATGAGCCTTATCATAGGAATTAATTACATCTGCCAATATTAACACTTCCTTAAAATATATATTTTCCACCTTAAATTAACAGTTAATGAGACTGACGTCAACCAGCACTACCTTCCCAGAGAAATCACTAAATCAGGTAATAATACCTCGAAATACTCCAACTAGAAAAACAACATAAATTAAGCCCCCGGCCATTAAAATAGGTGCACTAATATGTTTACGGGCACGCAGTTGTATAAACATTATCAAAGCTGACAGCAGGGCCAGAGTAGCTGATACCAGGGCACCACCGGTAAGCTGCCAATCAGTTAAAAAGATACCCAGAGCCGGAATTAAGGAACTCTGAAAAACCATAGCTCCGGTAATATTACCCAGAGCCAGGGTATCCTTTTCCCTGGAAACCCAAATAACACTGTTAAATTTCTCGGGAAGCTCCGTGGCTATGGGAGTAATAATTAGGGCCAGAACAAAGGCGGCGACACCATAGGTGTGGGCAACCACCTTCACCGATTCCACAAAAAGGGTAGCTCCCAATATCATAATACCCAGAGCCACCACAACCTGGATAATAATCCAGAGCAACGCAGCATGGCGACGGTCAAAATAACAGGGAGGCATTTGGGCATCCGATTCAATATCTCTTTCCTGGTTTAACATGGAGTGCACATAAATAACATAGGAAATGACCATAAGCGCAGCAATACCCAATTGCAATGAACGCATGGCAGGAGGAATCATAC
>JAQUGU010000239.1 GCA_028683995.1 Syntrophomonadaceae bacterium
CTATGGCAGTGGTAATGGTAACTGGTAACTCGACTATAATACCGCATAGCATGCTATCATCGACCAGAACCATGACCAGCAACATAGTGTTGGAAATGGGCTATGCTTCCGGTGACCATCAGGCGGCTCTTTTTGCTACCGGTGTAATCCTATTCATATTTATTATAATACTGAACCTGGTGGTAAATCTCTCGTTAAAGGCGGGGAAAAAGTATGGTGCCAACTAAAAGCAAGGAAAAGATTTTAACTGCAATATTCTGGTTACTGGCCCTAATCATAGTTGGCATACTGTTTAGCCTAATAGCCTATATAGCTGTACGCGGGTTACCCGGATTGAGTATGGACTTCATTTTGCAGGCCCCCTCCCGGGCCGGAAAAGAGGGTGGAATATCGACTACTATTGTAGGGACGCTATACCTCACAGCGGTTGCCCTGCTTTTAGCAGTGCCCCTGGGAGTGGCTGCTGCCATATATTTAGAAGAATATGCCCGACCTGATAGCAAATTTGCCTGGCTGGTAAATCTCACGGCCGAAACTCTGGCTGGTATTCCTTCGATTATTTTTGGACTATTCGGATTTGTGTTTTTTGTCATATTCCTGGGACTGGGCTGGTCCATTATCTCTGGAGCTCTGACCCTGGCTTTTATGATTTTACCAACCATAACCCGTACCGCTCAGGAAGCTATACTAAGTGTACCCCGGGAATATCGGGAGAATAGTCTGGCCCTGGGTGCCGGTAAATGGCAAACTGTTTGCCGGGTGGTAATTCCCCCGGCTCTACCCGGCATAATTACCGGTATAATACTATCTATCGGACGGGCAGTGGGAGAAACCGCCGCTATAATACTGACAGCCGGGAGTTCTCTAAATATGCCCTTATCCTTGAGTGATTCCACCCGTACTATGTCAGTTCACCTTTATCTTTTGGCCATGGAAGGTGTTTCCCTGGAGAGGGCTTTTACCACGGCCTTTTTAATCATCATACTCATTATAATAATTAACTACCTGGCTAATTTGAGCCTGAGGCGCCTGGCTGCTAATAACTAGAAATGGGGGAGGGAGAATGAGTCCGAAGATAAAAATAAAGACCAGTGATGTAAGTGTACTTTACCAGGATTATCAAGCCTTGCACGGAATTACAATGGATATTCAAGAGAATAAAGTAACGGCTCTGATTGGCCCTTCCGGGTGTGGCAAATCAACCTTTCTGCGCAGTATAAACCGGCTCAATGAGCTGATTGCAGGTACGGTTACCAGAGGGCAGATTTGTATTGATGAACGCCCCGTATACAGTAAAGAAATAGATGTAGTGGCTTTACGCAAACGAGTAGGTATGGTTTTCCAGAAGCCTTCAGTTTTTCCCATGTCCATATATGAGAATGTGGCTTATGGACCACGTATTCATGGCATAAACAATCGTGAGCAGTTGGATGAGATAGTGGAAAACAGCCTTAGAGCAGCCAATTTATGGGGCGAAGTAGGTGAAAGGTTGAATTCACCGGCAGCGCGTCTATCCGGGGGGCAACAGCAACGCCTGGTTATCGCGCGGGTACTGGCGGTTGAGCCCCAGGTTATTCTTATGGACGAACCGGCTTCAGCACTGGACCCTATATCTACCGCACGATTGGAAGAACTGATTGGCGAATTGAAGAAACAATATACCATAGTTATTGTTACTCATAATATGCAACAGGCTGCTCGAATATCTGACTACACCGGTTTTTTCTTAAACGGAGAATTGATAGAATTTAGTGCTACCAATGAACTATTTGTAAATCCCCGTGATCAGCGCACCGAAGACTACATTACCGGACGTTTCGGTTAATAAGGAGATGGGATAATGGCTAATGATTCATTACAGAATGAACTGGGAAGATTACGAGAGGACTTGCTGAAAATGGGGCGTTTGTTGCAGCAGCAGGTATATGATGCAGTTAAAGCCCTGGCAGACAAGAATATCGAATTGGCCCGCCAGGTTATAGAAAATGATGATCTGATTGATGATATGGAATTAGATATAGAAAAAAGGTCTCTGGGTCTGATTGCACTGAAACAGCCGCTGGCCCGAGATTTACGCTTAATTGCCAGCATATTTCGTATAATCATTGATATTGAGAGGATGGCTGATCATGCGGAAGATATAGCCCATATAGCACAAGATTTGCATGAGCAGGCATATATTAAACCATTAATTGATATTCCCCGTATGGCAGTTATTGCCCAGGATATGTTGGAAACAGCGTTAAGAGCTTTTATAGAAGAAGACTGCGACCTGGCTATGAGCCTGGTATCGCCTGAGAAAGAGTTGGATGGCCTTTATGAACAAGTATTTAATGAATTATTATTTTACATGGTGCGCGACCCGAGAAATATACCTCAAGCTACAGCTCTATTGCTGGTAGCAGGCCACTTGGAACGGATAGGCGACCATGCCACCAATATTGGCGAAATGGTAGTATACGTAGTTGACGGTAAGCGTATTGACCTGAATCGTATATCACGGGGATAAAATAAGTCCGGTGCCTGTCCCCGGACATATTTATAAGGGGAAGGAAATGTGACCTGGATAGCGAAATAGTAACATATTCCATAGATGAGGGGGCTTTCCGGGTGGATGAGACAAAGAGTAGTGTTAATCGGGTTGCAGTTAGCATTTTTAACGAAGAGTATGTAGTAAAGGGTGAAGAGAATCCTGAATACATAGAAATGCTGGCATCTTTTGTAGACCGACGTATGAAAATGATTCAGCAGCGTAATCCTAACTTATCAAGTACTAAAGTAGCAGTGCTTACCGCTTTGAATTTGGCTGATGAATTGAACAAGCTGCAGGAGGATTATGATGAACTGGTTAAAAATCTGGAAGAGGAAAAGAAAAGCAGGGGTTAATTCATGAAAAATCGTGAAGTCGCTACCGTGCTGGTTAAAATAGCTGACCTGCTGCAAATCAAGGGAGATAA
>JAQUGU010000240.1 GCA_028683995.1 Syntrophomonadaceae bacterium
CACGGGCCCCTACAGGCAACAAAAAGGCACTGCCGAAATTATTAGCAGTGCCTTGAAATATTTATAATAACTTTATTTGGCCAGTTCCTCGGCCAGAGCTTTGCTCTTTTCCGATAAAATCATAGCCAGGTTGGCGGCATCTTTGTTTTTCCCCAGTATTAAGGTTGAAGCCAGATCGGCAATTAAATTTCTTATTTCCATTAATAGTTTAGTTGTCATGCTAATCAACCTCCAATCTCCACCATAACCACCCTCAGCCCGACAGCAGTTATTCCGCATCTTTTTATTTATATTATATACAAATTTCTATTGTTTCGCAGTCATATTTATCATATTTTCTATAATATTTACTGGAAGTTCGGAAAAAACCGCCTGGTAAAGGGAGGGCGGGTCAGATTGGAGATACAAAATCAGGGACTGCCACCCTGACAGTCCCTGCCTTGTTTACCATTTAGTCCAGTTTGCTTACAATGTTCTTTACTATCTGCTCCAACTGAGGTGCAGTATAGTCCTCTATTTTCCCTTCATCAACTAAAGCATTTAACTTAACATCCCAGGGTAAGCCCCCCAGAAAGTCCAGTCCAGTATCTTTTGCTACCTGTTCGCCCTGGCTCTTGCCAAACATCTCCAGTTTCTCGCCACAATGCGGGCAAATAGCATAACTCATGTTTTCTACCAGGCCTAAAATAGGAATATTCATTTTCTGGGTCATCTTAATAGTTTTCTTGACCACCATAAAGGCCAGTTCCTGGGGGGAAGAAACAATGACAATTCCATTGACTGGAAGGGATTGCATCACCGTAAGCGGAACATCACCAGTACCTGGGGGCAGGTCTACCACCAGATAATCCAGGTCGCGCCAATCCACCTCATCCCAAAACTGTTTTACTGCACCCGCCAGCATAGGGCCTCTCCATATTACCGGGTCATCCTCATTGGGCAAAAAGAAATTTATTGATATCATCTTAATACCCAGTTTACTTGTAGCCGGAATAATTCCAAACTCGCTACCCAATAATTTAAAGTCTTTAATACCGAAAGCCCGGGGCTGGCTGGGACCGGTAATATCAGCATCCAGTATGCCGACCTTATTACCTTGCCGGGCCAGGCTGGAAGCAATCAAGCCGGTGACCGAAGATTTGCCTACGCCACCTTTACCGCTCATGACCACAATGACATTTCTTATATCATTGAGAGAACCAAGCAGGCTTTTCTCAGCTGCTGTTGCGCAATCTGCCGGGTCAATAGTACAACCTTCACTGGAAGAACAAGTTTTGCATTGATCTGACATTGATATTTCTCCTTTCTGAATATATCACTATGCTTATTATATACATTTTTACTCTCTTATTATCAACCCCCGGGTTTAAATAGTTAGAACAAGAGTGTCAAAACTACCACATTTCTGTAGTATCTGCTATATTAGTTTTAAAATATCAGGTGTAAGACAATTAAGCTGTCAACGTATTTACTATTGACAGTAGTGGGGAGCTGATGAGTTTTGTTAAGCGATGAGTCGCTTGCCTGTAAGAGTCTGGATGGGGATATGTCAGCATTTGAAGAGTTAGTAAATAGATATAAAAGGCCGGTTTTTAGTATAGTATATAGGATGATTGGTCAATACCAGGAGGCAGAGGATATTACACAGGAAGTATTTATAAATGTCTATGAAAAACTTTATCAGTTTGATAGCAATAAGAAATTTGGCCCCTGGATATATAGAATAGCTACTAATGCCAGTATCAGCGCCTTGCGCAAGAAAAAAAAGGTGATAACCCTGGATTTTGACGAAGCCTACGGAAAGGCCTATGAAGATTATTATACTGCTGATTCAGGTAATCCCCAGCTCATGTTCGAACGCGAAGAATTAAAATTTTTTACGGATAAAGCCATTAACGAACTACCGGAAAACTACCGGGTAGTTATAATGCTCAGATATCAGATGGATCTAAATAACCAGGAAATTGCAGAGGTACTGGGCGTAAGCAAAGAAAACATTGAAGTCAGGGTTCACCGTGCCCGCAAAGCCTTACGTAAGATTGTGCAAAAGCACTGGGAAGAAAGGGGGTTGCAATATGAATTGCCAGTTAGTAGATAAATACCTTTATGACTACTGTGACAATGTTCTTTCCCCTGACCAGAGGGTTTTGTTTGACCAGCATCTGGCTAATTGCCATAGCTGCCGTCGGGCGGTTGACCGGGCCCTACTGGAGACCAGTATTTTGAGGGAGGAATGGGATACCCCTGAATTGTCCGCTGATTTTACTTCCGGGGTGATGGAACGGATTGCATTTACTCCTATTCCTCAGGCTGACCCGGCTGCTACAGACGTTAAACGCCTGCGGTCCCGTTGGTTTACTGGTATTGCTGCAGCCGTTGCTGTATTATTAATGGTACTGTATGCACCAGGAATGATTAAAAATGAGAAAATTATGAATGTGGCAGACCGGGAGCAGATTGCCTCCGAACCGGCGGGTGATAAAGCGAAGGTGAAAAGACCGGCCGGTAAACAATATGAGGATTTTCTTGTTGGTGGTACAGGAGAAGAGACCGGAAATACTAATAGAGTTTACCTGAGTCTGCCTGAACAAGCGCAGTTTGACTCTTCTGAGGTTAATGGAAACTCTCCCGCACCAGTCCCTAAAAATGAATCCATCTCATATGGTGCTAATGATAGCGCTGTTTCGAATTATGCTACAAGGGAATCTGTAGACCAGCAGCAAAGCAAAGAGGATACCATGGGTGCATCTGAAATTATTACGGTACAGCCGGTAAATCTACCCGCATCATACACTATGGTAGATAAAATTGCCGATACTGGTTCCTGTACTTATATTTTCGGTACAGGAATTAAGAAAGACAGTTTAACCATAAATATTGCTCAGCTCCCAATACACCGTTCCGGTCAGTCTAGCTACAGCCGTTCCTATGTTAGACCAAC
>JAQUGU010000028.1:0-2021 GCA_028683995.1 Syntrophomonadaceae bacterium
ATAGGTTTATCTTTTAGCAGTATTTCATCCGGTTGCCCACCTTTATTTTCAATATGGATTAAATACAGGTAACGAAATATGCCGTAAATAACCAGGGGAATAGTCCACATCAAATTCAGGGTACGACCTGAAGTAAAAGTAAACAGAGCATAGCTTATGATGGTGGCGGTAGTTACTATACTGTTCATTTCGTCCAGCAATCGGGTCGAATAGGAGTTAAGGACTACTCGGTAATCACCTTCCGTATCCCCGGCCTGCTCAACCAGGGTTAATTCATGACGCCGTTTACTAATGGCCAAAAATAAGGCTAAGAGCATGGTACAAATAATAAACCAGGGGGTCATGGGAACATCGATTACATATGCGCCCCCTGCTGCTCGCAGCACAAAGCCTGCTGCAATAATCATCACATCTATAATTACAACATTTTTCAGATAAAAAGAATAGGCCACATTTAAAACAAAGTAAATAGTCAGAATAAGCCCAAACCAGGTATTAAGATAATAACTGGTCACCAGCGAAACCAGTAACAATATACTGCCTGCGGTTACCGCTATAGCCGGGGGCAAATCGCCGGAAGCCATGGGACGGTTTTTTTTGGTGGGGTGTTGCCGGTCCAGTTCCAGGTCTACCAGATCATTTAAGATATAAACAGCCCCGGAGACGAAGGAAAAAAGCATGAACCCGGCTACCGCCGCATAAATCATGTTGACCGTTATATCAGGAATAGTAAATATAAGGGCGGCAAACACCAGCAGGTTTTTGGTCCATTGTTTGGGGCGAAGTTCTTTAATAAATAGTAAGATAATGTTCATTAATTACTCCTTTAAACCCTCACCAGTTTTATGACCGATTATAAAAAGGCAGATAACAAAAAGAAAGAGCAGGGGATAATTATACCTGGCCTGGCCTTCAAAAACAAAGTAAATGGCCAGAAAGAAAGCGGTATTGAGGCTGGGGATAAGTATAGCATCGCTGAGCCGCCGCCGGGTAAACAGCCCCAGTAACAGGGGCTTAATATTCAACAGCAGGTAAAGAATTCCGGCTGAACCAAGGAGGTAAACCAGGATATCAGCCGTGGCATAGAAAGTATTTAAATTACGCTGGAAACGGATGGGATTTTCCTCTTTATCTGCAGTTGCAGCCATCTCATTCATGGTCCAGGCTTCGATATCCCAGGCTCCAGAAAAAAAGGTCTGCTTTATACGCAATAAGCTTAGCCGGGCAAAGCCCCCGGGATTATCCTTAATCCATTGTTTGGCAGCTGGTTTCAGTAATTTATCTAAATGGGGAGCTAATTTTTCGCTACCCTGATTTTTAACCAACTCCGCCTCTATTTGCTTTTTAAATTGTGGAGAAGCAGGGACTTTCTTCAGGGGCATCCAGGCGCCGTTAACGTTAGCATCGTTGTTGTTTATGTAGAGTACATAGCCGGAGTTATAGGAGATGGGAATAAAACTTCCATATTTGTTGAAGTTGCGCAGGGTCCAGGGGGAAACCACCGCTATCATTAAGAGACTGGCAGTAAGCACTAAAGCCAGAGTTTCCCGCCCATCTTTATTTTTCAACCATATATATAAGCCAGCCACCAGGGGGTAGGCCAGAAAGAAGGGTTTGGTCAGGGCTGCCAGACCTATAACCATGCCCAGCAAGGGGTAGCGGACCCATTTATTAAATGAGTATAACTGCAGAAAAATAACCAGGGAGAAAAGAAAGGTAAAAAACACTTCCGTCCCTACGACGTTATTATAGGCGATGAAATTAGGGAGCAGAGCCACCAGGGTGTAGGCTCCGTACACCACTACCTTATTTGGACTTAACTTCCTAAATATGAGGAACATGAGAGGTAGGGAGAGAGCAGATAATAAACAGTTAAAAAGCTTGGCGGTATGGACCAGGTCATTACCCATAAGCATATAAAACATACCCAGAGCAGTTGGATATCCCATACCTTGCCAGGCTACTGGCTGTCCCCAAAGGCTATGGCCTTTATGGTTATAAATATTGCTGGCGATTTCCTG
>JAQUGU010000028.1:2121-12296 GCA_028683995.1 Syntrophomonadaceae bacterium
ATGTAGGCATTATAACATTCATGACTGCTACAAAAAAGCAGGGGATAGCAGAATAAAGGATATATCAGTTAAGCATAATAAAACTAAAGCTAATATATGATGAGGTGATAAGTTTGAATAAAATTGTAGCGGTAGAAAACAACCTGGCTCCAATCAAGGATTACCTGCTGGATCAAGGCTGCCAGGTTATAGATGTGGAGTCTGCACAAAACACCCGGGTAGATGCCGTAGTAATTTCCGGCAGCAGTAAGGATTTATTGGGTATGCAGGATGTAGTAATTGATGCTCCGGTTATTGATGCCCGGGGTAAAACCCCGAGCGAGGTGTGGGATAATATAATGAGATACTAGGTGGTAAGTGAGGGGCGAGGAGTGCCCTACTGGTTTTTTTTAAATATATGGTCAAACTCTTCACTGATGCGGATGAACGTTGACAGTACCTCGGGGTCAAAATATTCTGGTCTGGTTCTATCGTCTCCCCGGGTAATTATTTCCATAGCCCGGTAGTGGGAAAAGGCAGGTTTGTACGGGCGTCGGCTTCTTAAAGCATCATACTGGTCACATATGGCTACTATCCTTCCCTCTATGGGTATTTCTTCCCCTATAAGCCCCTGGGGGTAACCGGAACCATCCCATCTTTCGTGATGAGTCAGGGAAATAGACTCCACCATTTGCAGTTCCTTGAATTTGGAGTTAGCCAGGATACTGGCACCAGTTACGGTATGGGATTTCATAATCTCAAATTCATCCTTGCTCAGCGGCCCTGGTTTTAGTAATATTTGATCCCAGATACCAATTTTGCCGATATCATGCAGGGGGGCAGCAAAGGCCATAGACTCGACAAAATCATGACCCATGCCCAGTTCCCGGGACAGGAGGGGTGTGTATATTCCCAAGCGTTTATTGTGCATGCCGCTATCCTTATCCCGTAACTCGGCTGCTGCTGATAAGCGGTGTACCATCTCAATGGTCAGGTCGTTAACTGTTTCCAGTGCTGCAGAAAGCTCTCTAGTACGCAGGTTAACGGTTGTCTCCAATTTACGTTTATATTCTTCCTCCATACGGTTTATACGGGCTAGTTTTACCGCCTTTTCAAGCACAATCAAAAAAAGGCTCAAATCCAGGGGTTTAAGAACAAAATGTTCTACCCCTAAATTTATAAGATCCAGTAAATATTTGGTTTCGTCATGAGCCGAAATAACTATTATTATCTGCCGGGGATTCTCCTTTTTAATCTCCCGGACCATTTTAACACCATTCATGAGCGGCATATTTATATCTGTGATAATCAAGTCGTAGCTGCTCCCCCTAAACATTTCCAGGCCTTCCAGCCCATTTTCGGCAGTATTTACGGCCGTAAAAAAACTACCCAGCAACCTGGCCGTGTTCTGGCGCAGTTCTCGGTCATCTTCTACATATAAAACGCTTATACCCTGGGCAGCTTCTTTTAATTCTTTGGGGTTTATCATAGTTATTGCTTCTAAACAAGCGGAAGCTTGATGGTGAAGCATGCTCCCTCCTCCGTATTGCGTGCCAATAATTGTCCCCGGCAATGTTCCTGGACAATTGTTCTGGACATGTACAATCCCAGTCCGGTACCTATTCCCGGTCCCTTGGTGGAAAAATAGGGATCAAAAATCTTGTCTATAATATCATTCGGAATCCCACCGGCATTATCATATACCTCTATCTCCACATAATCATCTGCTTCAAATCCCCGTATGGTAATCTTGGGTGTCACTATTTCATTGTCTACAAAAGCATCGGAAGCATTTTTGATAATGTTAAGAAATACCTGCATTAGCTCATTGGGATAAGTAAGAAATGGGGTAGAAAGGGAATAATCTTTAACCAGCACTACATTCTTATACTCTAGTGATTTGCCGATAATGCCCAGGGTATCTTCAATAACCTGATCCATTACCACCATATCCTGGGGATTATCGGGCTTAAAGAAATGGCGGAAATCGTTGATGGTATTGGATAAATACTGGGCATGTTCATTAATATCATTTAATAATTCGTTAAACTGGTTTTTATCAAACATATCCAAATCCAGGTACACCTGCAGGTTACCGGCCAGAGTGCTTATAGATGACAGCGGTTGGCGCCACTGGTGGGCTATCATCCCTATCATTTCCCCCATAGCGGCCAGCTTGGAATTTTGCACCAGCAGTTGTTCTTGCTGTTTCCGCTCATTAAACTCATTCTGTAATTGCTCGTTAAGTTGTGCCAATTCCTCTACCATTTCATTCAGGATATCCTGTTCCCGTCTCAGTTCTTTTTCTTGATAGAGGTGGCAGTTTTCCCCTTTATTCAGGCCATTAAATATAGCAATGGCCATATGATAACAAGAATTGTAACCACAAGCAGCACAATTTCTAAAATCCTTAGGATTAGTTTTATGCATGGCATGGTAAATCTTATGCAATTCAGTTTCGCTGGGGATTTTTAAGGTGTTATGGGCAGACAGGTTCTGGTAAGAACGGTAGGAAAAATCATGTTGCTTAATTACATCCTGGAGGAAATCTTTTAACTGCTGGCGCCTGGTCTCATCGGCCCGACTCTGTTCCGAACGAACTGTTACCGCCCGCTCAATTTGATCCAATGAGCGGCGATGATTAATACAGCCGGGTCCCATATTGCAGCCCTTTTCACAGCTGAGGATGTCGACTATTATGGGCAGATCAGGGTCTTTTTTGAAAATAGCCATTTGTAGTTCGGGCAGATACTTATCATAAGCCAGAGGGCCTTCAATTCTTCTAATTTCACTGGCCGGGGTGTCAGGATAATTAAATTGGTAACACTCACCAAGTCCTCCAGGGCTGGAAAAATTGGTTGCTATCCCAGCAGGAACCTGATTATCAAAATCACTATCTTCCAGGTTATCCAATTCAATATTATTATCCCTAAATATTTTCTCTATAGATTGGTAGATGACATTATACTGTACCACCTGGCTGTCTTGAAATTCACGCCTTTTGGCCAGACAGGGAGAGATAAAGACTAACTCACTATCCGGATGCAGTGATTTAACGTAAACCGCAGTATCATGAACCGGGCTGCCGCTAGGGGCCAGGTATTTTAATAGGCCGGGTTGATAAATTTCAATGTATTTGACAATAGCAGGACAGGGCTGGGCTATAAGTGGCAACCTGACCTGCCCGGAGGCAATCAGTTCATGGTAAGAGGCCACCGTGATTTCCGCACCCAGAGAAACGTCATACACGGCTTTAATTCCCAGTATTTTCAGGGCAGTTATCAGTTTTTTTAAGGGAAAATTACTCTGCGCCGATGGTGCTAGCAGGGCTACCATTTCCCGTTCCGGTAGCCGGGCCATAAATTGGGCTGCATCATCTATAGGGAATCGAGCACTTTTCTCCACTATGCCGCCATGGCTTTTTATACAGGCCTCAATACAGCGACCACAGCCTATACACAGGTGGTTGTTAAACTTGACTACATTCCCACTGCCATCACTGCATACCTTAACCGGGCAAACCGCAATGCACTGGTGGCAATTGATACAGTTTTCCTCCTTGATTCCGATCACTTCTATTAAATTTTCCATACTGCTAAGGAATTCAGCAGGAAACCCGAACATACCTGATAACTGAAGACCAGGTTATCCCTCCGTACTACCGGTCTGAAAAATAACAGAGATTAGCAGGCATGCTAAGTCTCCATGAATACCCTTTTCCCCCCTTTTTAACCCCGGCTCACTCGTTCAATCTTTAATGATAAGTTTCAACACCATTCCGTAAATATCCTTTTTTATTTATGGTATAATTTTCACATTTTATTATAGATACAAAAAGGGGACTGGATTCAAGTTCTATATTCCTTATAATTTATCGGGCCATAAGCACCTTGCTTAAAAAGGCCCGAGTTCTTTCGTGGTAGGGGTTTACGATAACTTGTTCGGCAGTACCTTCTTCGACAATTAAGCCTTCATCCATGAATATTACCCGGTTGGCTACCTCACGGGCAAAGCCAATTTCGTGGGTTACTACAATCATGGTCATATGTTCCAAAGCCAAATCTTTCATAACCTGCAAAACTTCGCCGGTTAATTCAGGGTCCAGGGCCGAAGTGGGTTCATCAAAACACATGATATCCGGTTCCATGGACAGGGCCCGGGCAATAGCTACCCGCTGTTGCTGACCACCAGATAGTTCAAAAGGGTAGTTGTTGGCCTTATCGGAGAGCCCAACTTTCTCTAATAGCTGCCAGGCTTTATTTTCTGCCTCTACCTTGTCCGCCTGCTTGACCAGTATGGGTGCCATGGTAAGATTTTTAAGTACTGACTTATGGGGGAAAAGGTTAAAATTCTGAAAAACCATGCCCATCTTGTGCCGAATCTGGTCGATTTCCTTATCTGTGCTATACAGGGCATAGCCATCCGGGCTATTACGGACCATAAATTCTCCCTCGATTTTAATTTCTCCCCGGTCTATAGTTTCCAGATGGTTGAGGCAGCGTAAAAATGTACTCTTCCCCGAGCCGGAGGGGCCGATAATAGCAATTACTTCACCTTTTTCCACTTGTAAGGATACCCCTTTTAATACCTTAAGAGAGTCAAACTTTTTATGAATATCCCGTGCTTGCAATATATACATAAGTCTCGCTCCTAACGGTAATAGTCAAACCGAGATTCCAGCCATTTGAAGAATTGCTGAACCGTACCGGTCATAAACAGGTAGAAAATGGCGGCGATAATAAAGGGAACAAAAGTATCATCACGCATAACATGAGTTCGAGCCACCCTGGATAATTCGCTTATAGCCAGCACATAAATAAGGGCGGTATCCTTCACCAGGTTAATTACCTCATTGCCCATCGGAGGTAGAACCAGTTTAAAAACCTGGGGCAGTACAATGTTCTTCATAGTCTGAAAACGGTTTAAACCCAGCACATCGGCAGCTTCATACTGACCCCGGTCGATTGACTGGATGCCGGCTCGGAAAATTTCGGCCAGGTAAGCCGAATAATTCAGAACAAAAGCCAGGTAGGCAGCAATTTCCCGTTCCAAACGTATACCAATAGTCATAAGTCCAAAATACATAAATAGAAGCTGTAACAGTAATGGAGTTCCACGAAAAAGCCATACATAAAACTCCATAAACCACTTCAAGGGTTTAAACTTGGAAATGCGAGCCATACCCATAAGTATCCCTACAGGCAAGGCCACCATCAGGGTTAGAAAGAATAATTTCAGGGTTACCGACAATCCTTTAAGCATGGATGGCAGCAACATAAGAATATAATCCATGGTATACCCCTTTGCCTTAAGCAATTTGAAAAACATAACAGGCTAACAGTTAAACTGCAAGCCTGTCATGCTAATAATATCAGTAAATAAATAATATGGCTATTTGTTAATAATGTCTTCCTTAAACCATTTATCGGAAATCGCACTGGCAGTGCCATCTGCTTTCATAGCGTCCAGGGCCTTATTCATTTCGGCCAGGAATGCTTTATCAGTTAGTCTTAAGCCCACCGCGAAATCCTCAGCCCCAAAGTCCTCCTCCAGGAACTTATATTCCCCGGGATGTTTACTTACATAGTATTTACCAACTATTATATCGACTACCACTGCATCCAGGCCGCCTCCCTTGAGGTCACGCATGGCCATTACGTTATCATCAAATTCTAACAGGTTGTCTTTTATGACTTCGTACGTAGCCTTATCTGCCAATACCGCATCTTGAGCGCTGCTTCCTGCCTGAATGCCAATCTTTTTGCCTTCCAGGTCAGCTTTGTTCTTGATAGGAGAATTAGCGGTAACTACAATAACCTGCCGGTTTTTGATATAAGGTTTGGTAAAGAGAACTTGTTCTTCCCGTTCCGGAGTAATGGAGAAACCGTTCCAAATAACATCAATATTGCCGCTGTTTATCTCTTCCACTTTTGATTCCCAGACAATGGTCTGGAACTTCACATCTACACCCAGTCGCTTGGCCGCTTCTTTGGCCAGGTCAATATCAAAGCCTACGATTTCATTGTTTTCATCCCGGAAACCCATGGGAGGAAAAGCATCATCCAACCCCATTACAAAATAACCTTTGTCCTGGATATCCTGCCAGGAAGTATCAGTCTGAGCCGGTTGCGGGTTTTTTTCCGCATTTTTATTGGCAGAACCACAGCCCCCCAGCACCAGGGTTAATGAGAAACATAATAAGAGAATAAGTACAAGATTTCTTTTCAATCCGACAGCCTCCTTCATATTATACTATATATCTACATTTTACTTCACTCAATTAAACAAGTAAATGATTAAATGGGGACAAACTCCCCCAAGTTATTAATAAAGTGTTCTTTTAGGGAAAAACTATATCAATAATGAAGAAAGGTGTTGATAGAATGGATAATAAAAGAGCGCGAGAAATTATAAATTCTCTGGGTGTAATCGAGGTTTTATATCAGAGTCGCCCGATATGGATTGAGGATATCGATGGCAGCCTGGCCCAGGTCAGGTACCTGGATGACAGGGATAGTAGTTTTGAAATCCCGGTAGGCGAACTGCAAGAAAGATAAACGCTATGTGTATCAAAATCTACTTACAGCCAGGTGGTAATGGTATTACTGCCTGGCTTATTTAATACTGGTAGGAAATCAGTTAGGAAGCCTAAAATTGCAGTCGGGGGCAAGGAGGCGGGAACGGGAACTTCAATTTCCCTTGACATTATCGGGGTTTTTACGGTTGAATTAATGTTAATCTTTTCTTTAAGCAACTGTGGTGTGGTGGTGTGTAGAAATGGATATAACCGCGTTATTTATAACTGCTTTTCTGGTAGGCCTTTCCGGAGCTATGATGCCCGGTCCTCTTTTGACCGTAGCTATTGCTGAGAGTGCCCGCCGCGGTTTTAAGGCCGGTCCCCTTATTGTACTGGGGCATGGCATACTGGAGCTGGCTTTGATAATAGCTTTGCTGGCAGGACTCTCTTATTATTTGCAAAAACCTGTGGTTACTACGGTTATTTCCGTAATTGGAGGAGCCTTCTTGCTGTTTATGGGATTTAATATGATAAGGGATGTCCTGCAGGGGCGGGTTACCCTGGAAAGCAGCGATAATGATGCCGGTACAGGGATTAATATGCACCCGGTTATGGCCGGTATCCTGGTTAGTATATCCAATCCCTTCTGGTCAATATGGTGGGCCACCATCGGCCTTACCTATTTGACTATGGCTTTAAAAAGCGGCACCATGGGGATTGCCTCGTTTTTTAGCGGGCATATCATGGCTGATCTGCTCTGGTATTCCCTGATTTCCGCAGCTATAGCCGGAGGCCGCCGTTTTCTGAAGCAGTCGGTGTACCAGACCATTATTATGTTCTGCGGCCTCTTTTTAATTGGCCTGGGCGGGTACTTTATCTACGGGGTAATATAACCAAACAAGGGGACGTTCTTTTTGTTTTACTTCTGTAGCAGCAACCCCAACAGCTGCGATTCCAATCTCAGCAATTCCGGGTCGGAGAAGCTGCGTTTTTCTCCCAGGTTTACTCTAATATCATGAGCGATGTGGGCCGGGCGAGGGGACAGGATAAGGATACGGTCAGCCAGGCAAAGGGCTTCTTTGAGGTCATGGGTTACGGAAATTATGGTAAAATGTTTTTCCTGCCAGTGCTCCAGCAGATCCTGCATGATTTCCAGTTTCACCGGGAGATCTAGAGAGCTAAAGGCTTCATCCAGTATGAGTAAATCCGGCTCAGTTACCCAAACAGGATATATGCTGGTTATATAGAATATTTAAAGGTAATTTATTGGTGGGGGTGTGAAGATGAGTTCCTGGTGGAATATACGCTACATAAGACGGCGTCAAACAATAGTGGGTACTTTCATGAAACATGGCCTCGGTTACCTGTTGCAGCGCTTCGGATTAGCCGGGACAATGCAGTTATCTACCCGACAGATTATGAACGGCAGTCATGAGGCAGCCGAATACCTGCTGGCCGATAATCTGCGCCAGGCTATGGTGGAACTGGGACCAACATTTATCAAGCTGGGCCAGATGCTCAGTACTCGCCCGGACATGCTGCCCCCACCTTATATAGAAGCCCTGGAAACACTGCAGGATAAAGTACAGGCGTTACCTTATGAACAAATTTTAAAACAATTAGTAAACGAAATAGGGCATCCCGAGCACGTTTTTGAAGAATTTGACCAAGAACCCCTGGCGGCAGCATCTATCGGACAAGTTCACCGGGCCCGCCTGAAAAGCGGCGAAGAGGTGATTGTAAAGATACAGCGCCCGGATATTGAAAGAAAGGTTGAAAGCGACCTGGAAATAATAAAAGGGCTGGCACGAATGTCGGAACGAAGATCAGCTGAAGCAAGGCGTATCGGCATTGTCGATATGGTGGAAGAATACAGCCGGATGCTTTTGCGGGAGCTGGATTATGCCCGGGAAGCCCGTAACACCGAGAGAGTATATAACAATTTCCGGCATGATGATAGAGTAGTAATTCCGCGGGTATACTGGCAGCATACTACTCCCCGGGTTTTAACCCAGGAATATATAGCCGGGGTTAAGTTAAGCGATATGGATGAAATTAACCGCCGGGGTTGGAATCGCCGCAAAATATCGAGACTGGGAACGGAGGCTTTTCTGTCCCAGATACTATTGCATGGCTTCTTTCAAGCCGACCCCCACCCGGGCAATATGCTGGTGGTTGATGAAAACACCATAGCCTTTATTGATTTTGGCCAAATTGGGACTTTAACTGAGCGGCGGCTGATTTATTTAGGAGAATTATTGCTCAGCCTTAATAAAGGTGACATATACAAAGCCATGGGTACCTTGAGAGATATCGGGATTGTGGGAGACTCTACCGACAATGAGGATTTCTATGAAGATTTCGTTGATCTGGTAAAAGATGTGTCTTCAACCACCCTTGGCAACCTGGATATGAAAAGGATAAGAAAAGAGTCTCTGGAACTGGCCTATCGTTACCAGCTGAAAATGCCCGCTTATCTTACTGCTCTCATGAAGGCCCTGATTACGGTGGAGGGAGTTGGTAAAAAGCTGGACCCGGACTTTAACTTTACCGAGGTGGCTAAACCCCTGGCAACGAAGGTTTACAGTGAACGTTTAAAACCGGAAAATGTACACAAATTCATTCGCGGTAAATATTACCAGGACATAAGACCCCTGGGTAAGATGCCATCAAATATGAATGCGCTCTTGAATACCGCTAAAGAAGGCCGTTTAGTCATCAATATGCAACTTGAATTTACTCCCAAAACCCACCGTAAACTTACCCAATTGGCCAGTCGTATAAGTGCCAGCCTTATAATTACCGGAGCCCTGATTGGTTCCGCTCTTATTATTCAAACCAACCATTCCGCTCAGGTGGAAAAATATTCCTATATGGGGGTTATTGGCTTTGGCCTGGCACTGATCTGCCTTATAGTATATTTTCTGGCATCGTTAAGGTCTTGATATAAAATAACAAAAACTGGATTTTAATAACAATTAATGACCTAACAAGCAGGAATATACATTATCTTTGTTTAATAAAACCATATTGCTTTATAGGTAAACTCCAGGAAAGGAAGGTGTATCACTTAAAAAAACAGGGCAGTAAGAAAATCTAAGGATAGGAGTGTGAAGAAAAGAATGATATCAACAAAAAGGATAAAAATAGTTCTTCCCCTGGTAATAGCAATATTTTTATTAACTCTGGTAGCTGGTTGTGGCAGCAAGACTCCAACCGACAGCGCTAATGTTAATGCTCCAGCCGAAAAACAGGAGCCAGGAGATAAATCTCTGGCCGAGTTATTTGCCAAAACAGGTGATATTAAAGGTATGAGCTTTGATTGTATCACCACCCTGCCAGGTGGTCAGACCATGACCAACAAGATGTGGATTGAAGGCGAAAATATGCGTATGGAAAGCCAGGTGCCCGAGACTGGAGAAAACGTGATATACATAGCCAATGAGGCTGAAAAAGCCATGTACCTTTACCAACCCCAACAAAAAATGGCTACCAAACTGTCGTATGATGATGAAGATGGACAATTCTCCAACCCGCTGGATGAACAGGAAGAGGTAGACGAAGAGAATGCTGTCTATGTAGGAAAAGAGAAGATAGACGGCAAAAACTGCCTGGTATACGAAATAACTGCGGAAGATGCCAAAAGTAAAATGTGGGTCTGGGAAGATAACGGGATGCC
>JAQUGU010000241.1 GCA_028683995.1 Syntrophomonadaceae bacterium
GCCAGAAAAGAAAAAAGCTCTCAAATCCGCTTATATCGCGGCTTTAAGAGCGATTGATTCTGGTGCCGATGGCCGGAGTCGAACCGGCATGGAGGTTATCCGCCGCATTTTGAGTGCGGTGCGTCTGCCAATTCCGCCACATCGGCAAGTTTATTTCAATTCCCTCTCCATAATCCAACTTTGGAAGTTGGAGGGATATGGTGGAGGGATATTAAAAAACATACAGGCTATTTGATTATCAAGAACCCAACAACTACGCGGGTTTGGGAGCCACCGACCGATCGAAAAGGGACTTTTGCGCACTGGATTTTGAGTCGCGCTCGTCTGCCAATTCCGACACTCTAGCTTATTCAATGCATAGTAAATTATAGCGGGCAGGTTAATACTTGTCAAGCTGGCATCGGGAAGGACTTCACACAAGAAAAACCCCGGCCATGCAGCCGGGGTTTTTGAAATAGTTTACTTCTTATTTAATGCCCATGCGGATAGCGCCATCCAGGCGGATAGCCTGAGCGTTAATATAAGGATTCTCTATCAGAGCGCAACACAGATGTGCGAATTCAGGCGGCTCTCCCATACGTTTGGGGAAAGGTACCTGAGCACCCAGAGAATCGCGGGCAGCCTGTGGTAGAAGCTGCATCATTGGGGTATTAAAGATACCAGGAGCAATGGTGTTGACCCGGATACCATCGCGGGAAAGGTCGCGGGCGATAGGCAGAGTCATGGATACAACGCCACCCTTGGAGGCAGCATAGGCAGCCTGTCCCATTTGGCCATCAAATGCAGCTACAGATGCTACGTTAATGATAGCGCCTTTTTCACCGTTGGCATTCGGTTCGTTCTTGGATATCTGCCAGGCAGCCAGTCTCATGATATCAAAGCCACCTACCAGGTTGATGTCAATAACCATCTTGAACCAGTCGAGGTTAGTGGGACCATCTTTGCCGATAATCTTGGAGGCGCTGCCTATACCAGCGGCATTAATCAGCACATCCAGTTTACCAAAAGTGTCTACAGCAGCCTTAACAACAGCTTCATTGTCTGGGGTAGAGGTAACATTGCATTTTACAAATATGGCTTTGTCACCAAACTTGGTAGCAAACTCTTTCCCCTTCTCTTCATTTAAATCAGCAATAACGACCTTGGCGCCTTTATCTACCAGCATTTCTACTGCTGCAGCGCCGAGTCCAGATGCTCCACCCGTTACTAATGCAACCAGACCATTGATATCCATTCCAATTCCCCCTTAAATTGTATTAATTATATATCTAGGTAAATTATAGCAGATTTGCTAAGGAACTAAAATCCTTTTTTATAATAGTTAACATTTTATTTAAAATATTAGTAAGATAAAATTAACCCATATATACCTTAAATGCCCATAATACCCGCATAATAGAGCATTTGCTATAACAAGGTTATGCAGCGCAAAAGGAATTCATGTAAACGTGTTGAAACTTTGTAGTATAGTTATTAAGATAAAGCACTCTACTTATTGAAT
Source organism: Syntrophomonadaceae bacterium (assembly GCA_028683995.1). Classification (GTDB taxonomy): domain Bacteria; phylum Bacillota; class Syntrophomonadia; order Syntrophomonadales; family Syntrophomonadaceae; genus UBA4844. Next base: position 1,502 of record JAQUGU010000241.1, read on the forward strand.
TAATTTTGATTTATTGCTAAAACCCCTGATCGAACGAATCAGTGTAAATCATAATAAACTAGCGTCATTTTTACCCCGTTATTTTCTTGATTAAGGGAGCAGTTTAATGCATTCAGAAGAATATCTGGTTAAGCAAAGCATTCAGGGTGATACCCGTGCTTTTGAAGAACTGGTTTTACAGTATCACAATAAAATATATGCCTTGGCTTATCGCTATATGGGTAATGAAGAAGATGCTTACGATATGGCCCAGGAAGCATTTATCAAGGCTTTTCGTTCCCTGCGCTCTTTTAAAGGAAACTCCAGTTTCAGCACCTGGCTTTATCGAGTTACCACCAATGTTTGCCTGGATGAGTTACGACGACGAAAGCGAAGAATTGTGGCCTTATCCCTGGACGAGCCTCTGGCTACACAGGAAGGGGACGAGGTGGAAAAAGAAATCGCGGACAGTTCTCTCGGAGCAGACATAATATATGAACAAAAAGAATTCTCCCAGTACATACAAGAATTGCTAAGTGAAATGAAACCTGAACATAAAACAGCCATAGTGCTGCGTGATGTTATGGAGTTTAGTTATGAAGAGATTGCTGAAGTGATGAATTGTTCTATGGGAACGGTAAAATCAAGGATTAGTCGCGCCCGGGAAGTGTTGCGAAAAAAAATCACTGATAGGGAACTTTTGCCTTAGATTCTCGTCTAAGAAAGCGAGGAGGAAGGGCCATGAAATGTGAGCAAATTAAGGAACTGCTATCACCCTATATTGATGGCATGACCAGTGAAAAAGAGAATAAAATTATCAGCGTTCACCTTGATAATTGTTCACAGTGCCAGAGTGAACTGGAACACTTGAGGTTGCTTTGTAGTGTTCTGAAAACCCTTCCAATTCCTGAATTACCGGAACGGTTTAGCGAAGATTTGCACAAACGTCTCGTAGAAGAGCAAAACCTCATATTAAGGCCTCGGGAAATCAAAACCCCTCAAAGGCAGGGTTGGATTGCTGCCGGGGTGGCAGGTATTGCTCTGGCCGCTGGAATTTACGCCAGCAGTGTTTTGCCTATTACTCCTATGATTGCTTCCTGGCAGGAAAAACATGATAAAGATATTAACAATAAGCCCTCGGTGGCTATTAATGAAATAATTAACCGCATATATAGTGGGGATAAAGAGAAAGTTACGGAGCAAGATAACGCCCCGGTGGGAAATCCCGAGAAGGAAACCAAGGTAGCAGCCAAGGGTAGCCAAAACAATGTTCCGGGAAATAAAACGGATACAAAAACTGATGAGAATAGTGCCGAAGTAACTCCAGTCAAAGAGGTAACCCCCAGGCTGGCAGATGTGTTTTCTACCCGGATTATGGTTGAGAATGCTGCTGAATCAGCGGATAAAGTAGTACATTTAGCCCGGAATAATGGCTGGGAATATGCATATAC
>JAQUGU010000029.1:0-5178 GCA_028683995.1 Syntrophomonadaceae bacterium
CAATGAATTCGCGTATCTCATCGGTCTCCATATTATTAGCAATCAACTCTTCCCGGCGTGAGGTATCTATTCCATAATAGCAGGGGAATTTAGTCGGTGGTGAAGCTACCACCATGTGAACCTCGCTGGCCCCAGCACGGCGCAACATCTGCACAATCTTCTTACTGGTAGTGCCTCTGACAATAGAATCATCCACCATGATTATACGCTTGCCCTGTACTACCTCATCGATAGCATTAAGTTTCAGTTGTACTCCCAGTTCCCGCATCTGCTGGGTGGGCCTGATAAATGTACGCCCGACATAGCGGTTTTTCATCAAACCTTCTTCAAAAGGCAATCCGGCCTCTTCCGCATAACCCAGGGCAGCGGAAGTCCCGGAATCAGGTACCGAAATAACCAAATCCGCTTCTATACCACATTCCCGGGCCAGTTGGCGTCCCATACTGCGACGGGCCTGGTAAACATTTATGCCGTCAATGGTACTATCCGGACGGGCAAAATAAATGTACTCAAAAATGCAATGGGCACTGCGAGGAGAGTTTATCACCTGCTGAGAGCGCATCCCTTCCTGATCAATAACCACTATTTCTCCCGGATTTACATCCCGGACAAACTCTGCTCCTATAGTATCCAGAGCAGCGGATTCGGAACACAGCACATAATTGCCATTTAAATTACCAATACACAGGGGTCTTATCCCCATGGGGTCACGAACCCCTACCAGCCTGTCCTCACCCATTATTATCAGGGCAAAGGCCCCTTTCATATCTATCATGCACTTGGCCAGGGCATCTTCCATTGTATCCTGAGAATAGCGGGCCAACAGGTTAGCTACTATCTCAGTGTCAGTGGTCGTCTGGAAAACTGAGCCATAGGTAGCCAAACGTTTTCTTAATTCCACGGTATTTACCAGATTGCCATTATGGGCCAGGGCTACCATACCATTAAGGTAGTGAAAAACCAGCGGTTGCGAATTTACCAGCCCACTTTCCCCGGTGGTGGAATAACGTACATGTCCTATGGCTATATGCCCTTTCAGTGCCTCCAGGTGTTGTTCATCAATAACCTCTGAAACCAGTCCCATACCTTTGTGGAGGTTTATTCGATGGCCATCAGAGACCGCAATTCCAGTACTTTCCTGCCCCCGGTGCTGCAGGGCATAGAGCCCGTAAAAAGTCGTACGGGAGGCATCTACAGCACTGCCCGGATTATTCAGGTAGATTCCGAAAACCCCGCATTCGTCTTTAAATTTATCCTCTATTTCATATAACAATTTATGGCCTCCCCCAAATTTTCTTTCCTAAAGCAATTCACCACGCGGTATGAAAAACCTCCTGTCTCTTAATCTTCCAAACCGCAGCGCCGGAAGATATAATCAACATTAGCGGTATATATGTCAAGATTAAAAGCCTCCTGCAGTTCCTGTGGAGAGATTTGCTGCATAATTTCCTGGTCTTTTAAAACCAGTTCCTTGAAATCCATACCTTCGCTCCAGCTTTGCATGGCATTTCGTTGTACCAGGCGGTAGGCTTCCTCCCGCAGCAGACCTTTACCGAGTAAAATCAGCATAAGTTCCTGGGAAAAGATTAACCCCCGGGTTCTGTTTATATTCTCCATCATATGGTCTTCATATATAAGCAAACCGGATACTACAGCCGTAAATTTATTTAGCATGTAGTCCAGGAGGATGCAGCTATCCGGTATAATAACTCGTTCCACCGAGGAATGGGTGAGATCGCGCTCATGCCAGAGGGCTACATTTTCCAGAGCTGCCATAGCATTGCCCCGGACTACCCGGGCCAGACCGGCTACCCTTTCGCTCATCATAGGATTGCGTTTATGGGGCATAGCTGAAGAGCCTTTCTGCCCCTGGCGAAATGGTTCCTCCACCTCTAAAATCTCGGTTCGCTGCAGGTTTCTTATTTCATTGGCCATTTTTTCCAGAGAGCCGGCGATAACTGCCAGGGTAGTCATGAATTGGGCATGGCGGTCTCGCTGTACTATCTGGGTGGAAACGGGGCAAGGAGTTAAACCCAGCTTCTGGCATACATATTCCTCCACCCGGGGATCCAGATGGGCAAAATTACCCATGGCTCCGGAAATAGCGCCATAAGATACTATCTCCCGGGCCTGTTTCAACCTTTCCAGGTTACGCCCCAACTCATCGTGCCACAGGGCCATTTTTAATCCAAAGGTACTGGGTTCCCCATGAACACCATGGGTTCGTCCAATATTCAAGGTGTATTTATACCGTCGCGCTTTACCTGCCACCACTTCTCTTAAAGCTTGTAAACCGTTAAGGATGATATCGGCTGCATCTCGCATTTGCAAAGCCAGCCCGGTATCCAGGATATCTGAGGAGGTCATGCCTATATGAATGTACCGAGATTCTTCACCCAGGTTTTCGGCTACCGCAGTTAAAAAGGCTATGACATCGTGGTGTACTTCGGCTTCAATTTCCTGGCAGCGTTGGAGGGTAAAACTTGCCTGGTTCTTAATCTTTTTCATATCCGAGGCTGGTATTTTACCCAGAGAGGCCCAGCCCTCACAGGCGGCTATCTCAATTTTCAGCCAGTTATTAAGTTTATTCTCCTGTGACCATATCCGCCCCATTTCCGGCAAGGTATAGCGTTCTATCATTAGCGATTCTCCTTGTCCTGCAGGTAAGCTTCCGGGCCTATTTCCTTCAATTTATTATCTTTACCCATTACTTCCCCGGCCATCTGCTGGCGGTGAGCCAGGAGGCGGGAACGCAAATCTTCATTACTTACCCCCAGTATTTGCAGAGCCAGCAGAGCAGCATTGGCACTGCCATTAATAGCTACAGTAGCTACGGGAATACCTCTGGGCATCTGTACTATAGAGTAAAGAGAGTCAACTCCAGATAGGGTACTGGTTTTAATAGGTACCCCGATTACCGGCATAATGGTATAGGCAGCAATCACCCCGGGCAAATGGGCCGCCCCGCCGGCACCGGCGATAATTACCTGGATACCCCTTTCTGCAGCAGTAGTTGCATAGCCGGCCGTCTGTTCTGGTAAACGATGCGCGGAACAGATAGTCATTTCATAACTTACCCCAAAACTGTCCAGCATATCAGCAGCTTCTTTCATAATGGCCAGGTCAGAATCACTTCCCATGATGATACCTACTGCAGGCATTCCAACTCCTCCTTCTGGTTTAATTCAAACTAAAAAGCCCGGGCAAGAGGGTTCTTAACCGAAACCTCTCCGCCTGGGCTTTTATCCCTATACGGTGTAGTGCTCAAATAAGCACCTGTGCCACTCGGACCAGTCCATGTCCTGCATGCGGAACCCTAGACACACTTTCGTGTTTCTACTATATATCTTTACACCATGATATTAACAAAGCTTCTTTAGCATGTCAACTTAATAAAGGACTAATAAGACACTTATTCCTCTAATTTTCCGCCTACCCAACGAGCTACCTGGCGAGAATATAGGAATTCCAGGTGATTGACCGGAAGTGTGTCTTTAGCCCTTAAGATAGCTCCCCTTCGAGCCAGTCCATCAGTATAGAGCACACTGTCCAGGAAAACCAGCCCGTCTCCAGGCCCGCTTTCATCACCGGGAAAAGCATTGAAGAAGTTATTCTCCCCGGCTAGCACATAAAAATCTATACCTGGTTCCAGTCCGACCGCATCCAGGCGCTCAACCAGATTTCCTCCATCAGCTATAGCCTGGTCAATACCCCGCGAGTGGCTAATCAGTCCGCTTCCCCCATAATAGGTTGTCCACCAGTCCTGCTGCAGCATGTCCGGTTCATAGGTATTATCCCAGCGGTAGAGAAGCTGGCATTGACCGGGAAAGGCCCCTTCTTTATATATAGAACGTCGACTCACCTCCACCATTGTGCCGAAGGAAAGAACTTTATCCCAGGCTAGCACCCCGTTGGATCCCGATATATATATGACGTAATTGAAAAGCGAGTTGCGGAAGGGAAAATCAAGCCCCATATTGGGCGTCCCCAGCATTACATAGCGGCGTACATCTCCCCGGTAGGGGGTCTTACTTAAACCAGATAAATAAATCCGGGCTGCTGTCCCCCCCTTGCTGTAAGCCAGCAGGTCTATCTGTTCCTTTCCGGTCACGGCACAAATACGGGAAATGGCAGCCGCTATTTGCTCCGCTTGAATAAAGTTATCCCCGTGAGTATGGGAAAAGGTAATGGTAAAGACCCGGTAACCCAGGGACACTAGTTGCTGCTGCAGTCCATCATAGCCCATGGCGTAAAGATCGGTAAAGGAATTAGCATCCAGGCCGGCACCCGGTACCAGCAGGATTGGGGTCTGATGACGGTTGCGATCCCAACCCGGAGCATAATGCAGGAGATAGTAATTGGAGGCTGGCGTAGCGGTTTGAAAACAGGCGATAATATCCAGGTCCTGGTGTTGGTTCTGGGGGCAAAAAAGTTCTTCTTTAGCCTCAAGTTTTTCCACCTGCTGTAGCTCTACCCGCTCCCAGAAACGGTTGCTATCTTTGTACTTTATCCCCACGTTTAAAAACATGTCCCGCGACAATCGCTGGTAAAAATCTTTACCTGGAGCACTCAAAAAATTGAATACCGCCGGGTTGGAACTAATCAGATCAAACATTGGTATCCCCCATTTCTACTAATAAAAAGCGAATTTGATATAATAATTTACGCGATCTCGCGGACTTAGTGTATTTATCCGGATCTTTTTACATATGGGTATTGCATTCAGTGTCTATTCTTCCTTATTTTATTATATCATCCATAGATTACTTCCCCAGCCAAAAAAAGCTCCCCGCTTGGGGAGCTTTTCTTATAGTTCTTGCAACCGGGATTTTAGCTTGATAATTCCCTGGTAGAGTAAATGAGCCTCATTGCTTATATCATCATCGCTAAGGGACATTAAGAATTCAAAATCAGCTTCTTTTTCTAATTCTTCCAGCCGGGTTATCAGATCATCGGCCAGATATTTAACCAGATCCTCCAACGCTTCTCCTCCTTTGCAACTACGGTCAGGAAGGTAGGAATTAATGTTCCTGACTCGGGTTTCTCTGCTCTTTAACCTGGGGAATACCCTGCTTACTCTGACAACATTCAATGGTAAATCTCTCCAAAACAGTATTTCTTCTGATTCTTACCCTAACCCCACAAGTTTATACGCAGGTGTCAGGGGGACGGTTCTCG
>JAQUGU010000029.1:5278-12210 GCA_028683995.1 Syntrophomonadaceae bacterium
TTTAATATTCAGTGATAGTAAATTTTATGATTTTGCGTATTGAATGTTGAACAAGGTTATAATTAAAGCAATTATGAATGCAGAAAGGATGAGCGTGGGATGAAGAAAAAGAGTCTGGTTTTGTTGGTGGCACTTTGCCTGCTAGCAGTTACAGCACTTACCGGATGTAACTCCTCGGATAAGAATAAGCAAAATCAGGGGAATGAGCCTAAAAAGCAGGAGCCGAAGTTGGCTACGATGGAAGTGGTCTTGTATTTTAGTGATGATCAGGCTATGTACCTGGTGCCGGAGAAAAGAAACATAAGCATTAAAGAAGGAGCCAGTGATGAAGTACTGGCTGCCAGCATTGTTAAGGAACTAATAGCTGGCCCTAAGAATAAAGAACTTCACGCCACTATGCCGGCTGAAGCCAAAATATTATCTGTAAAAATTAACGAAGGTATGGCTAGCGCGGATTTCAGTAAGGAGTTACAAAGCAAACATTGGGGAGGCAGTACCGGAGAGAGTATGACCTTAAACTCCATAGCCAATACCTTAACGGAACTGGATTCTATTGACAAAGTACAGTTATTGATTGAGGGTAAAAAAGTGGAAAGCCTGGCCGGACACTGGGATACTACAGTCCCACTGGAAAGAGATGAAAGTACAATAAAGAAATAACGCGGAGGCAGCAAAGCGATTAGGTATGAGTAGCATTCGTGCACCGGAGTGCACGAATGCTACTCATTTTTTTGATATGATAATAAAGGATTTTTTGCCTTAAACGGGAATATTGCAGTATAAATCCTTTATTTAAAGAGGTGAATTAATGGGGAATACTGATTTCCAGGTAATTTTTTGGGGAGTAAGGGGGTCCATTCCCGTGCCCGGCCCAGATACCTTGCAATACGGGGGTAATACCTCCTGTGTTCAGGTGCAGATTGGCAAACGCCTGCTCATATTTGACGCCGGTAGCGGTATTTATGCTTTGGGGCGTCAATTGGTCAAAAGCGGTTCAGAATTAAGTGGTGATATTTTTATTACTCATACCCACTGGGATCACATACAGGGCTTCCCTTTTTTCGCACCCGCCTTTATTAAAGGGAATTCATTTAGGCTTTACGGCCAGAGCAAGATAGACAGCACCTTCGCTGAACTAATGTATGGACAGATGGCCTACCAGCACTTCCCGGTAAGTCTGGATCAAATGGGGGCTAAATTCGAGTTTCACGAACTTGATAGCGGAATTGAAATTGATTTAGGGGACGGAATTAGCCTTAAAACAACCCATAATAACCACCCCGGTGGTGGGCTCTCCTATCGTCTGGACTATGATGGACGTTCTTGCTGTTATATTACTGATACCGAACACTATCCCGAGATTGACCAGAACCTGTGCAAGTTTATTAGTAATGCCGGCCTGGTCATTTATGATGCCCATTTTACTGATGAAGAATATCCCCGTTACGTCGGCTGGGGGCACTCTACCTGGCAGGAGGGTATTAAGCTGATTGAGACTGCCGGAGCCAACCGGCTGGTACTTTTTCACCATGCCAATTTCCGCAGTGACCGGGAAATGGAGATTATTGAACAACACGCCCAGACTCGTAAAAGCACTTGTGTTGCCGCTCGGGAAGGAATGGTGATTAATCTTTGAAAAAATACACCCCGGAAATTCTACAACAGGTTGAAGATATAATAAATATTGGCATTGCTCTTTCTGCACAAAAAGATAGAAACCGCCTTTTGGAGATGATTGTCAGTGAAGCCAGAAGAATTACCAATGCTGACGCCGGGACATTATACCTTTGTGAAGGTGATTACCTGATCTTCAAAATCATGCAAAATGAAAGTATGAATACTTTCCGAGGAGGCCATGGAGATCCCATTGATCTGCCTCCAGTTCCAATTAAGATGGAAAACGTCTCTGCTTATGTGGCCCTTACCCATAAAAGTGTAAACATTCCCAATGTATACCAGGCCGAGGAGTTTGATTTCTCCGGCCCCCGTAAATTTGATGAAGCAACCGGATATAAAACCTTGTCCATGCTGGTAATACCCCTGGTCAACCATGAGGATACGGTTATCGGCGTACTACAGCTCATAAACGCCCGCGATGAAAACGGTGAGCTTGTACCATTTGAACCCTATTTTGAAAATGTTATCAGCTCTCTGGCTTCCCAGGCGGCAATCTTCATCACTAATATGCAGTTACTAAATGATATTGAAAACCTGTTTAATTCTTTTGTAGAAGTAATGGCCACCGCCATCGACTCCCGTACTCCTTATAATGCCAATCACACCCGCCGGGTCGCCCTTTTAGCAGGGGAATTGGCCCGCGCTATTAACCAGGAAAAATTAGCCGACCAAAAGGAAGCAGTTTTCAGCGAGGAACAAATTGCCCAGTTGGTAATGGCCGGATGGCTGCATGATATTGGTAAAATTGCTACCCCCCTGGAGGTTATGGACAAGGCTACCCGTATAGAAAGGCAGTTAGAGCTGGTAATGCAGCGCTTTGACTATATAGCTGCTACCGAGAAGGTGCAATACCTGGAGAAAAAACTGGAACTGACCAACAATGCGGTGGGGTTGGAAGAATTGGAACGATGCTGGCAAGCAGAACAGGAGTATCTGAAACAAGCCCGGGCACTGGTACTGCAGGTTGATAATCCTGCCACTTTTGTAGATGCAGAGACAAGGAATAGACTACAAGAAATCGCCGCCCGCACTTACCGGGATAATAATGGTGAGTTAAAACCCTGGTTAAAGGAAGGGGAGTTGATTGCCCTCTCGGTGACTAAAGGCACCCTGACCGAAGAGGAACGTTCTATTATGGAAGACCATGTGGTGGTTACCGCCAGGATGCTAGATAAGATACCATTTACTCGGAAATTGAAAGACGTCCCCTATTTTGCTTCCATTCATCACGAACACCTGGACGGCAAAGGCTATCCCAAAGGTTTAAAGGGTCAGGAAATTCCGGTAGAGGGCCGGATTCTGGCTTTGGTTGACGTCTTTGATGCCCTGACTGCCGACGACCGCCCCTATAAAAAAGCTATGCCCCTGGAACAGGCTCTGAAAATACTGGGCTTTATGGTCAAGGACGGGGAATTGGATGGAGAATTGCTGAATATTTTCAGCCGCAATGAGGTTTGGGGAAAAATTGAGGGCTAAATCCAGGGCAGGAATTTGCATCCCTGAGGTCACTGGAAAAAGTAATAATTAGATGTACCTAAAGGGCACACTAATGTTCACTTTCGCTCACCATTAAAGGAGCGAAATCCCCAAACCCGGCCAAGCCCTCTCTTTTAACCATGTATTCACTTGTTTGCATTGAAATACGGGTTTTTACAGTAAAACCCTCTCCTAAAAAACTATTCCCACTCAATGGTGCCAGGCGGTTTACTGGTAATATCGTAAGCTACCCGGTTAACCCCATCTACTTCGTGTACGATACGGTGAGCCATCACTTCCAGTAGTTCCCAGGGCAGCCGGGCCACTTCCGCGGTCATAGCATCATCACTTATTACTGCCCGAATTATTATGGGATAAGCATAGGTGCGGGCATCACCCATCACCCCGACACTTCTTACCGGAGGTAAAACCGCAAAGGCCTGCCAGATTTCCCTTTCCAACCCAGCTTGCTGAATTTCTTCCCGGACAATGGCATCCGCCTCACGCAGGATATCCAGTTTCTCTTTTGTCACTTCTTCTAATACCCGCACTCCCAGACCAGGACCGGGAAAGGGCTGCCGCCATACAATTTCGGGGGAGATGTCAAGTTTCTCACCAATAAGACGGACCTCGTCCTTAAAAAGTAGGCGTAAAGGTTCAATCAATTTAAAATCCATGTCCTCGGGCAAGCCCCCTACATTATGGTGACTCTTTATAGTCGGAGTGGTAGAGCTACCACTTTCCACAATATCAGGGTAGATGGTTCCCTGGACCAGGTAATCTATTTCACCCAATTTGGCCTTTTCTTCTTCAAAGACCCGGATAAATTCTTCCCCAATGATTTTACGTTTGCGTTCGGGATCGGTAACTCCCTGCAGGCGCTTCAGGAAACGCTCGGCAGCAGGAACAAAGACCAGATTCATTTTCATTTGTTCCTGAAAGGTCTTAATAACCTGTTCCGATTCACCTTTACGCATCAGGCCAGTATCTACATATACACAGACCAGTTGATCTCCTACCGCTTTATGCACCAGGACGGCAGCCACAGAAGAATCTACTCCGCCGCTAAGACCGCAGAGTATCTTTTTATCTCCTACCTTGTCCTTAATATCAGCAATAGTTTCAGCAATAAAATCGCTCATTTGCCAGTCTCCCCTGAGCCCGGCTACTTCAAATAAGAAACTTCGCAGTCTATCTCCACCGGTGCTATTTTTCATACCATCATAGTCAATGTCCAGCACCGGTACCCCCAATTCAAAAATACCCGGGTGAGCACCGGCAGTTCCTCCAGCAAGAATAATAGCCTTGGGGTTCTTGCCCCGTATCTCTTCCGGATTACTGTCATAAGGTAATATCTCGCTGTAGACTGATAACTCTCTTACCCGACGGGCAATTAATTGATTATATTGTCCTCCAAAATCCAGAACTACTACCAGTTCCTTTTCCATAGCTACACCTCTATTTCATATATATACTGATGGTTTTAGAATACATACGGCCGGGTAGTTTCGGTATTTACCGGCATAATCCAAACCATAGCCGACCACAAAAAGATCCTCTATAGTAAAGCCCACATACTCGGCTGCAACTGGACTCCGGCGCCGGGAGGGTTTATCCAGTAAACAACAGATTTTGACGTTGGCAGGGTTACGTTTTTTAAAAATTTCCTCTATGTAGTTAAGGGTTAGACCGGTATCAACTATATCTTCCACTAGAAGAACGCTTTTACCCTCTACTGAATGATCTAAATCCTTGGTTATTCGCACCTCCCCCGAAGATACGGTAGAGGCTCCGTAGCTGGATACGCTGATAAAGTCAACCTCCAGGGGCAGATTGATTTCCCTGATCAGGTCAGCCATAAATATGAAGGCCCCCTTTAAAACCCCGATAACTAAAAGATTTTGCCCCTGGTAATCCCGGGTAATTTGCTGTCCTAACTCCTTTACCCTGGCTTTTACCTGCTCCTGCGAGAATAAAATATCAACTTCTTCTAAATTCATTATCCCTATTCCCCCTATTAACATATACATGATTATAGCAACAAACCCTACACCCACGCAATTTAAGAATATGTCAAGGGGCCTGTCCCCTTAACTTATTATGTAAAAAGAGGGGCCGCAGCCCCTCTTATGCTATTCATTTAATTTTTGACAGTTGTATCTGGTGCTTTTATTTTTATTTTTCCGTTAAGATCGGAGAACATAACCCTTACATTTAACCTGGTAGTGGTCATCTTTTTGTTTACGGCATTAAGTTGTGCTTGTTTTATTAATCCTTTACGAAAATCAATCCAGATGCGGTATTCAAAATCCTTCCACATAGTTTCCAGGAGTTGATTTTCTACCGACGGTTTGCATTTTACCAACAAACACTCCGTACCATCTATTACTTCAAATCCTAGTTTTTCAACGGTACTAACCTGTTTAAGGCGAAAGTTGGACAGGGGATTCAGTTCTGAAATCAATAGTTCTTCGGAATTACTGGTACTGCTGGGAATGACCAGCCACTTTCTGGCAAAGGAGTCATAATTATAGATGGTACGGTCAATATAGTAAATATCTACAGGTGTGTTAACCATCTCCCCCTTTATATGCGTATTTCCATCTTGTTTCTCTCCTACGACTTCACTTATCACCTCCTTCCGTTGCTCCACGGTGAAAGTGGATAAGAGGCTATATTTATAACTGGTTACCGCGGCCATTTTTTTATAGGCTCGATCTAGTTCAACCTGAGGGTCAAGTTGAGATTTTATATAGTAGTCATGGATTTTTTCAGCCGATAGGAGCCCCGTAACAGCAATTACTGTCAAAATTACTACTATGGTCCAACGCGTCCTATTTATAGTTCTCACCCCTTGGCATTATTTTAATGAGTCCAATCCCTCTTAAGTAATACATTTTATTAGCCGGTTACCAGATATATTACACAGGGTGGGTAGCATTTTATTCCAGATGAAAGGTTGGCAAAAGTATTATTTACGCACTGGTTTAAATAATTTGACGTGAAAGACGTGGACCGCTATCTTTTGACCATGTATTCCCTCGTATTCATTCGAGTAAGAGTTTTTGTAGCAGAATCAATTCTTAATTAAGACAGGTATTCCGTATATCAGGCTCTATTGTCATTTTTTATAAATTCCGCGACTTCCGCGTCTATATTCGTTTTGCTTTACTCGCTGTCCCTAATTTGTTATAATTTGCACGGAAATTATCCGACAAAATTAGCTGTAAGGTTAGGTAAAAGGAGGCATATTTTAGTGTTTAAGAGCTATGAAGAAGTAATGGACTTCTGCCGGGAACGCAGTATTGAGATGATAGATTTTAAGATGATTGACCTGGTGGGCAGGTGGCGTCACCTGAGTATTCCGACCTCACGATTTACCCCCGATACACTGAAATACGGTATCGGCTTTGATGGTTCCAACTACGGCTTCGCTCCGGTAGAAAATAGCGACATGGTTTTTATCCCTGATATTTCTACTGCCGTCTTTGACCCTTTTACCGAGGTAACCACCCTGAGTATGATTGGCGATGTTTACGTTATCGCCCAACCGGATAATTACTGCTTTGATCAGGACCCCCGCGCCATTGCTTTCAATGCCGAAGAATATATGAAATCTACCGGCATTGCTGATGAAATGCGCATTGGCCCTGAGTTTGAGTTTTTCGTTTTTGACCACGTCAGTTTTGAATGTAATCCCCAGAAAACCGGGTTTAGTATAGATGCTGAGCAGGCTATCTGGAACAGCGGCGAAAATGAATATCAGAACCTGGGCTATA
>JAQUGU010000030.1 GCA_028683995.1 Syntrophomonadaceae bacterium
CCGGGAAACTTCCAGAACCCCATCGCTGACCATAACCAAAATATCACGCGGGTACAGGGCTCTTTTTTCACTTACTACCTCCAGATTATCCAAAATGCCTATAGGTACTGAGTTTGAGGTAACCATTCCCACCTTTTTCCCCCGCTTGATAAAAGAAGGGGCACTGCCCACCTTGATTACATCAAGTTCTGCGGTATAAAGGTCAATCATCAGCATATCCAGGGTGGCAAAGCTTTCCGAGGTGGAACGTAGAAGCAATACAGAATTAATCGTCTGTAAAGCTGTTTCCTGATCAAATCCGGTACTGAGCAGGTTCTCCAGCAGACGTACTGCCGCCTGGCTTTCACTGCAGGCTTTTTCCCCCACTCCCATGCCATCACTGAGGGCTACCAGTTCTTTACCTTCCTTAAGGGTGGCAATGGTAAAGCTATCGCCGCATACCTGTTCCTTGCCTACCTGGGCCGCCCCACTGCTTACCCGGTAGTTAAAGGCCCGGGTCAGGGTAAATTCACACTGTCCCCTACCCATAATCCGGGGGCATTTCTTGTCACAGACCTCCATTTTTTCACCTAGTAAACCGGAAATTACCGGTCCTACCTGAAGTTCACAACCGTGACCGTCCCCACAGGCAGGCATAATGGTGTTGATATAGAGCTGCTGTCCCCCGCTGCGCAGCGGACTCAAATCTTTAATGTCTAATCCCCGTTTGCGCAAATCTCTTAATAAACGTTCCCGCAGCTCAAAGTCCACCACTGTCCTGACATCAATTTCCTGGACCAGGTTTTTCATAACCTGGCTGATTCCTTGTAGTTGCCGCGATACCAGGCTGCGGGATTCATCCAGTCGTCCCGACCAGTATTCGTTAATACGCAAGTTATCAAAAAGATGATTGATGGTCGCCAGCATTTCCCGGCCATATATGCAACGCCGGCGAAAACTGACCGGGCATTCCTCGTAGTTAACTTCCCCGGCGCTTTCGGCAATACTGAATATATCCAGTATCTCCTGGGAGGTGGTATAGCAGTTCCGCCCCCAGCAATCCTCATAACGGGAACAACTACTGCAGAAATGGGCCGAGATTTCATCGTAAAGGTAAGCCAGATAGGCTGATTCCCCAGATTGGCAGCGGGTACCGGTCTCCTCCATGAAGGTACTGCTTAATTCGTCAAAAACACCAGCCAGGTGTTCTATGCGATTGCGGGCGGTATCTTTGATGCGGAAATCCATAAGGTGTAGTTCTTTTTCCTTAAGACTGCTGATTGGACCCAATGATTGTATCGGTAACTTTTCTTTAAGGGAAGCGGGCAGGAGTAAAAATATTAAGCAGGCCACCCCGGTTTCCCACATACCCAGAATAGTAGCCTGGGTCTCAGATATAAACATGGACAGGGCCAGAGTACCCAGCATATAACCAATAATTACCCCCAGGCGGCCAAAATTCCTGAATAGTCCGGCCAGCAGACCGGAGATAGCGTATATTCCCAGGCTCTGAGCAAATATGCTGGATGATACGGAAGGTATGATGCCCGCCATCACGCCTACCATGGTACCTCCCCCACTACCCCAAAGAAAGGCAGCTATCAAAATACCCAGTCGACATAGAATGGCAGCAACACTCAGTCCCCCCACATGGACATCATTTAAGCCCATTATTACCCCCACACCCAGTATCATGAAGGCGGCGATATCCTCAAAGGAAAATGTGGCCAGGGGCTTGCGCTGTTTCAGAGAATCAGCCGCAACCAGGAAGACAAAGGTTAAAACCCCGGAGATAAGCGCTTCAAAGATAATAATCATTTCCTGGTAAAAGGATATGGCAGTAAAAAACATAATGAGGGTCTTGCTTAAAAATATTACCGCAATACTTAAAAGGGGTAAGCCCCACCAAATTTTATCCGCGGGTATTTTTATATAATTGATAACCCCCAGCAGAACCAGAAGAGTAATTATGCCTGACCCCAGACTTATCCCTTGTAAGACTGTAAGCAGGCCTATCCCGGCACATACTGCCAGTAGAACTGAACGAGTCCGATCCCGATAGCCAAAAGCGGCCAAACAGGCATAAGCAAATGGTAACAGCTCGCCCAGTATAAATGCACGGGACATGAATAAGATTAGTACCGCCGGTAAAAGCCGGTCCAAAGTTAACAGGGAATTAAAGTAGTTTGCCAATCCGGCCAGAATGCTTTGCAGATCCAGGTTTATTTTATTATTTAGATTGAAAACCCGGCGCCGGAAAGCATGTTTGCCGTTAATCGGCCCTTCGCTAATTCTCTGATAAGGATAGATATGAAGTTTGTCCTGCATCCTTATCCCCCCTAACACAAAGTCTTGTCCACCAATCATAGCGTTTTTCCTTGGTAAAATTTGTCATTAGGAGGAGATAGCTTTAGTTTTATTCATACAAATAGTACGAAAATAAACGCTAATCGCATGGCTATCTTGTAACTAACTTGGAATCCAGGACTTTACTAATTGTCAAGAATGAGGGGTGAGAGGCGAGGGGTACTCCAACGCCTAAAGTTCTGTGCCTTGCCTTCCAGGCTTTTTGTTTTTAAGGATTTTCTTTAATTACTCAGTTGAGTGCCGGGTAAAAAAAATAGGAGACCCGATATTGGGATCTCCACTGCTACAAAATTATAGCATTATATTAAGCCAGCTATGGAATCAGGCTTACCCTAACAGGGTAATAGTTGAACATACAGCCCATCTCAAAGATGATCTGTATGCAAGGTAACAAAACTATTTTTTCAAAAAAACAAACCAGTAAAACATAGCTACAAATATGGATCCACCTACGATGTTCCCCAATGTTACAGGAATCAGGTTGGCAGTAATAAAATTACCATAGCTAAAGAAAGCAGTTACCGCATCTGGAGTAGTCAGGTTAGCAAAAAGCGGAACTACACTTCCATCGGCCGCTACTTTTGTGGCTGATGCTATCAGTTCAGGGTTATTCTGAGCAATGGTAATACCCATAGGAATAAAGAACATATTGGCGACACTATGCTCAAATCCGCTGGATACGAAAGCCATGATGGGGAAGAAGATACCGAAGATTTTTCCTACAACATCTTTGGCGGCAAATGCCAACCATACAGCCAGGCAAACCAGCCAGTTACAACAAATAGCCCGGAAGAACGCTTGTCCCCAGGTTAATGACATTTTGGCACTGGCAATACCCAATGCCTTTGATCCATGGGCACTAATTGCAGTGGGATCACCCCAGAAACCTCCGTAAAAGATAATATAAACAAGCAATACGGAACCTACAAAGTTGGCTAGAAAAACAAAAGTCCAGTTTTTAAGTAATCCGCCCCAGCTGGATAGCCCGTTTAGACTGGAAATACAACAAAACATGCAGTTACCGGTAAACAACTCTGAACCGGCAATGACAACCAGCATCAGGCCTACGGAGAAGACTGCCCCAAACAGGAACTGTCCGCCCGCTGTTCCGGCTGCTTCCATAGAGCCTATCTTGGTAGCCAGGTTGGCTCCAAAGCCAATGTAGGCCCCGGCTAAAATACCCAAAACAATCATTTTCATAATCGGCATTTCACATTTTGCTTTTCCAGCATTGCATGTTGCTGCTGCAATTTCTGCAGGAGTTAAGAAATTCATACTCTCGTTCACTCTCCTTTTTCTTCATTAGCACTACCTGATAAAAAAGTCTTAACCCTCCTCCCTGTAATAAGGTAAAAACCTAATCCATAGCGAGTAACCGTATATAATCCCTGACTTTCTAATTCTAACATCCAGGAATATATAGGAATTTATATTGAACCCGGGTAATTTATTTACCCTAAAAGAGCACACAACCATTTCCCAAGCCATCTGGGGAAGTTAAATTACCCTCTGTTGGTTAGGGAAACGGAGTTTCTACCCCGGAATTCATTTATATAAAGAAGATATCAACCAGGGGAGCAGATTATCCTCTTTAATCTAAACATAAGGTTAAAATGCCCGATATTATGATACAATTAGGCTAAGATTAAAACATTTTACGCTGTGATAATCTATTTAACGTCAAAATCTGCCCTCACGGAAAGTAATTTCTACATCGACAGGCGAATACCTGCGAAAGTATTTGGTCTATGCTTTTATGTTATGGGTAACATAACTTAAAATTATATTATGGAGGTGTATATGGTGAGTTCTTCTTCACCCAAGGTTGACCGGGATGTCTTGATGCAAGGTGTAGTAGAAGGTATTGCCAAATTTGAAAGTGAGTTTCCCCTGGAAGATTTCAAAAAGGGAGACTACAAACAACATCCTGTTATTACTCTGCTTACCTGCTCTGATTCCCGCATGCCGGTAAATGTTTTCGGCAGCATTTTTAACCGTATTTTCTCAGTGGAAAATATCGGTAACCAGTTCCGCAGCAGTGAAGGATCCGTACTTTACGGGCTGCTCCACCTGCATACTCCGCTGATGATTGTGGCCGGGCATACCGATTGCGGTGCCATTGCAGCAGCGGAATCTAATTTTGTCAGTGAGCCCCTGGGTATCCGTAATGAACTTTCTATCGTTAAAGATTCACTGGATACCGCCCGCCGCCTCTACAACGTCAGTAATGATGAATCTGACCTTAAGTATACCCTGCTGTCCGAGCTTAATGTGGACATACAGGTGAATTACCTGCTGGCTAACCCGGAGGTAAGTGAACTGGTTAAGAATAAGGAGTTACTGTTAATAGGAGTAATGGTTGATCTGCATAATCATTATGGGGAAGGCTATGGCCGGACTTATACTATTAATTTCAATGGGGAAAGAGATACCGGCAAGTTCAAGGATGATAAAGAACTGGGCCTTATGGCCGAACGGGCAAAGAGGTTGAGTAAGTAGGGAAAAATAGACGCGGATAACGCGGATCAGTAAGGATTTACGCGGTTTTTTAGACACTGAAGAACACTGAATTTTTATGACTTCCTTATATGTTACTCTGAGCGATAGCGAAGAGTCATAGACCCTTCGACTTTGCCTCAGGATGACAACCCATAAATTATCAGGCAATTTATGAGAAACACTAATGGGTTTTATTCTGTCCGTTATGGATCTGCCAACTCCGGGCGAACACGCGGGTTCGCCCCTACAGGAATCTGCCTGTTTGCAATAGAAACGTCGAAATTGTAGGGGCAGACCCATGTGTCTGCCCGCGGTTTGGCAGATACCTATCTTGTCAACCATCTGTAGGGGCGAACCCATGGGTTCGCCCCTACAGGTTCCGTGCTACCTGCTCTTTTTGACTTAACCGGTGGATTATGCCATCGAGGATATCACTTTCGCTGATGGTTATTTGCCGGCGCTTCAGGGTATCCATTATGAGTAAAACAATCATGGCCCCGGCGGGGATAATGTCGGCTCTTTCCGGTTGCAGTCCCGGAAGGCGGCGGCGCACATTTAGCGGCATGAGCTCCAGCATATTATAAAGGTCGGCTACTTCCTCGCGGCTTAATACTTGACCATGCACTGCCTGAGGGTCATATATCTCCATAGATAGCTTTACTGCCACCAGGGTTGTGGCGGTTCCACCCACAAATACCAGGGGATAGTCTTTTAAGCGGTCACTGCTTTTTTCTACCGGACTGAGGATGGTTTTTGCGTCCAACGCCGACAGGTGGGCTTCAGTAGCCCGAACTGCACCCAGCGGTAACGAGAGCGAGAACAGTTCTTCACCATCTTCTATCCTGAATTCACAGCTTCCTCCTCCCAGATCCACCACCATGGGGGAGGAGAGGATTAGTCCCTCTTTTACTCCCAGATAGCTTAACTGTGCCTCCTCTTCTCCACTAATGATTCCCAGGGTACAACCGCAGCTTTTTTTTACCAGGTCCACGAATTCTTCCCGGTTAAGCGCATCGCGCATGGCACTGGTAGCAACCATGCGAAAATCTTTTACTCCCAGTCGTTGAATCAACTCTACGTAATCCCGGAGACAATCACGAGTTCTGGTCATAGCTGCGGGATTAATCTTGTTGGTAGCGTTTACCCCTTCTCCCAGGCGGGTGCTCTGCAAATCCCGGTATACCGGATGTAATTCTTCTCCATTTATATCTGCTACCAGTAAACGGCAGGAATTACTGCCGACATCAATGGCTGCATATCTCATAGTTTCATCTCCAAACCAAAAAGCACTTCCGCGGAAGTGCTTTTATTACCTGTAGTTATACAAAACGATTACGTTTTTTTGGTTCCATGCGGTTTTTGAGGGGCTGCATCCTTTCGTCGCTTTCCTTTAAAAACCTGGCAATTTTATCATCCAAACTAAGTTCATTAAGTGGAGTTCTATTAGCCTGGGAGTTGCTTTTGTACCTGTCGTTACTACGACCCCGGGCCGGAGGCCTAACCGGTTTGTTCTCCTTTACTACAGCCTGTTTAATCGATAAACCAATCTTTTTACCGTCGACATTTAGTACCTTTACCTTGACATTGTCACCTTCCTGGATAAAATCTTTGACATTCTTTACATAGGTATCGGCAATTTCGGAAATATGAACTAATCCTACGGAGCCGCCAGGTAATTCAATAAAAGCCCCAAAATTGGTAATACCCTGAACTTTACCTTCCACCAAATCACCAGGTACGATATTTTTTTGTTCGATAGGCATAGAAAATGATGTCCCCCTCAATATAATGCTATGTTAATTCTATTCAATGCCAGATGAGTAGTCAACATCAACCTTGTTTATTCAGGGTAAAACTTCAACAACCCGGATTTCACCCTTTTTGACCATTCCCAGTTGTTCCCGGGCTATTTTTTCCAGCGTTGCTGGCGAATTGGCCTGCTTAAGCTCCCGTTCTAATTCCTGTCTGTTTGTCTCCAACTCTGCTTTTTGATTTTCCAATCGCTCTATGCGCTGGTTTAAATCCCACAACATTTTTACCCGTGGGGCTACCGGCAGCAACAAAAATACTACCAGCACCCCGGTCAGTATTATTTTAAGCCGGGACTTTTTATTGTTCTTCTTCATCGCGATCCTCCTGGTTGTATAGACCCAGCACATCTCCCGGAAGTATGATAACTACTTCATAACCTTTGGAGCGGGCACGGTTATACAGGGTAGCAACGGTACTGGCAGTAATCTTAAGGGTTCTACTTATTTCGTCCGTACTTTTACCCGTCTCTTTCATAACTACTACTTGTCTCTCTCTAAAGCTGAGTTTCTCTGCTCCCCGGATTTCAATATGCATAAGGTTAAACAACTCTATCCACATTTTATCCACAAACTGTGGACAAATTTAGTATGCTTTATCTTCGGGATAGGGTTTAGAAAATCCTTCTTTAAGCAAATAATTTTTTAATCTTCTGAATCTGCAGGCGGGTCTTTAGGTTGCGGTTTTAGTTTTGCTATAATTTTTTTAGCCCAAAACTGAACTTTCTTTATATTTCGGACGAGAGCGGCAACAGTAGTGACCATCGCCCCGGCCAGGCGGGATATGGGTGCATCCAGGCGGGAGGCAAACCGACGATAATATATTAGGATTCCCAGAACCAGGGCTATTAAAACATAGATCCGCATTTCTCCCTGATTGATGAAAAGCATGCCCAGAAATACCAGGGCAATAATAATCATCCACAGGGAAAAATCCAGCAGGTACAAGACATAGCGAGATACCCGGGCAGCTCGGATAAGTTCCTGGTAGAAATGAAAAATGGTTCCGGTAAGCAACCCAAGTACCAGGGTTAATATGAAGGCTTCTATCTGGCCCAGCAACCCAGTCAAAATATTTCCCCCCCTTCCCCTACTCAGCGGTCCTTGCTCTTAACCTTATGGCAGTTTTGTGGTTACGTTGACAACAAGTTTACCCGGGCGAACACACGGGTTCGCCCCTACAGGTTGTGGACACCCCGGAAAGGAAACACGTCAACAGTTTTTATACCTGGTTGAGTATGGCCTTGGGACGTGGACTGATTTATTTTAACAGGCGGTTTAGTATGTTTTTGCCTTTGGCTTTTATATCAGTTCCCTGGGCTTTATATTCCACACTATTGACATTGCCCTCCAGGGCTACCTTTCCTTCTTCCAGATTTAACATGCTAACATGAAGTCCCTGTCCCAATATGCAAAGGTATCCCAGTTCAGTCTCCAGGACTATTTCATCTTCATCAAAGGTATTAACGTTTTTTACTCCGCTAAGCTGCATGTTGCTGCGGTTTATCAGGGTTAAGGAATGATCTCCCACTATCCTCGCCTCCTTTTTTTAGTCCAGATGAAAATACCGGTTTTCTATAAACAATATGCGGGAGACCCTGTGGTTATTCCCCCGGAAAACGCAAACAAGGGGACTGTTCTTCGGCTTGTCTGGTTTAGACAAACCGAAGAACAGTCCCCTTGTTACACTCGCTATTCAATAATCCGGTATAAATTTTTGGCTTCCGCAGCTTTTACGTTGTCCTTGATATCCAGTACTTCAAAAGTGGTACTTTTATCTCCAATCTGAAGAACAATAATATCCCCTTTTTTCACTTCGCTGGAGGGCTTGGCTATTCTTCCGTTAAGCAAAACCCTTTCATTGGCAGCAAAATCGCGGGCAACGGTGCGTCTCTTTATAATGCGCGATATTTTTAGGAATTTGTCCAGGCGCATTTAACTTACAGCATCTTTTAGTACTTTGCCCACCTTGAAAGCAGGAACCCTGGTGGCTGGAATGTCAATTTCAGCTCCGGTTTGTGGATTCCTTCCTTTCCTGGCCTGGCGATCCCTGGTTTCAAATGTTCCAAAGCCGATGAGCTGTACTTTGTCTCCGCCTTTTAGTGCATCTGCAACTACGGTAAAGAAAGCATTAATTACCTGCTCCGCATCCTTTTTGGTCATACCGGCTTTTGAGGCAACATGAGTGACTAAATCGGTCTTATTCAAGAATGCATCCCTCCTTATAAGTGGTATTAACTGGTTATTCGCTGTTTGCCGAGATTATCCTTCTTTTACAGTGAAAAAGATATAAAATAATCGATAGTTCACTGAAATCATAGCCCCTTGGTCTTGGATTCATCCCATAGGACGTCCATTTCTTCCAGGCCAAGGTCAGTAAAATCCTGCCCCGCCTGCCTAATCTTATCCTCTATGTAGTTGAAACGCCTGGTAAATTTATCATTACAAGCTTGCAGGGCCTGTTCGGGCTCGATATTTTTCAGGCGGGCGACATTAACCAGGGCAAAAAAGATGTCTCCCCATTCCTCCCGTACCTGGGCTTCATTTTCAGCTCGGCCCAATTCTTCTATTTCTTCCTGGACTTTCTCCAGTGCTCCATTTACATTAGGCCAGTCAAATCCCACCCGGGCAGCTTTTTCCTGGATTTTTTCGGCCCGCATTAGTGCCGGCAGGATTTTGGGAATTCCACCCAGAAGATATTGCTGCCCTTCCCGACGTTTAAGGCCGTCCCAGACTTCCATCACCTCATCACCAGTTTGCAGTTGTTTTGCATCTCCAAAGACATGAGGGTGACGCAGAACCATCTTATGGCTGACACTCCGGGATACATCAGAGAAGTCGAAATGTCCTTCCCGCTGAGCCAGGGCAGCATGAAAAACTACCTGTAGCAGCAGGTCCCCCAGTTCTTCCCTGAGCTTAGTCATATCATTCTCGTTTATAGCTTCAATAACTTCGTAGCTTTCCTCAATTAAATAGCGTATCAGGGATTCATGAGTCTGTTCCCGATCCCAGGGACAACCCTGTGGCCCTAACAACCTGTCCATCACCTGAATAAGCTCATCTATCGCCGTACTCATTAACTGCTCCTCCTATCTCTCTATCAGCCTCTTCACCATATCCACATCCAGTTCTTTTAACAGCAAGAGTAATAGCCCGTATATGCCCATACCAACTGTAATGGCCAGCAGGGTAGAGATATGGGAGTGGATATCAGCACCTACCAGAGCCTGGTAAATAAATTTTACTCCCAGGGTCATTATAACCGTTACCAGTCCTATTTTAACCAGTCGTTTGCCTTCGTAAACTACCCCGGTTAGTTTTTGGAGATAGATTATGTTTAGCAATGAACCTATCAGGAAAGCAGTTACTGTTCCTATAGCTGCACCCCGAACATTTAATACCGGTACGCTGGTAAGGGTATAGTTAAGAATAACTTTGATAATGCCGGTAATAATCAGGTTACGCATGGCTATCTCTGGATGCCCGATACCCTGCAAACCCGCACTGGATAGCTGGAAGGCAGCCAGCATGATGCAAGAAAAAGCCAGTATTTCCAGGGGCACACCAGCTTCAGGTGTGGCATAAAGCAGGTTGCAGATGGGAAAGGCGAGAATAAACAAACCCGCCGCACAGGGAAAGGATATGAGCATACCCGCGCGAAAACCGTTGTTAATACGAATATTTAAAAGTTTTTTATCCTTCATAGCCAGGGCCTCGGATACTGCCGGCACCAGGCTGGTAGCTATGGCAATGGTAAAAATGGAAGGCAAACCTATAAGTATGGCAGCCATACCAGAAAGCTGCCCATAAAGGGCGGTGGCCTGAGAGGTAGTATAATTTATGGCCATTAATCGTCCCGGAACTATTATGGCATCCAACATCTGGACCAGGGGAAGTACTACCGCACCAAAAGAAACTGGTATAGCCAGGGTAATCATTTCCCGGGCTAGCTCCATGGAGGTAGCTCCGGAGTATTTTAAATCCCGACCCTGGGTTTTGTTTTTTGAGCGGAAGCTTAGATAATATATACTGAGCACTATTACCCCAACTACCCCACCTACTACGGCACCAAAGGTCGCTCCGGCAGCCGAGTACTGCAGACCACGGGGAAAAAGAAGAAATGCCAGAATTAAAACTGCAGTTACCCGGAAAAGCTGCTCAAATACCTGGGATACGGCAGTGGGGATCATAGTCTGCTGCCCCTGAAAATAGCCCCTGAATACTGACATCAACCCGGCGAAGAAGATGGCTGGGGCTACTGCCAGTATGGGATAGTAGGCCCGCGGTTCTTTTAATATGTTATTAGCTATAAAATGGGCTGATTGCATTACCAGGAGAGTCAGAATGATACCGAAAAGAAACAATATCACTAATGAGACCCGGAATATCTTACGGCTATCTCCACTATAGCCCTCAGTCTCTTTGCGAGAAACTAGTACGGAAATAGCCACTGGTACCCCGGCTGTGGCCAGGGCCAGAATGGTGGTATAGATAGGGTAAGCCATCTGGTACAGACCCATTCCCTCACCACCCAGCAACCGGGCCAGGGGAATGCGGTAAACTGCTCCCAACAACTTGCTAATAGCCCCGGCAATGCTCAATACCAGGGCACCCCGGAGAAAATTCTTCTTATTCTCCAATTTAGATCCTCCCCAATTTCTCGTGAGGTATATTATAGCACACAGGAATTTAATTAAGAATTGAGAATTAAGAATTGTTGCAGAAATGCTACATCCCCAGCTGCTATTTTCATTGGTAGTTGTGTGTACCCAGCTCTTAATCCTTCTCACTACATAAAAAAAGCGATCTTATTTGTTAATAAGACCGCTCGTTCGTAATGCTGTATGCTGCGATATTTACTGTTCCATCTGTTTGGCCAGGAAACCAGCAGCCGTTTCCGCCAGCTTAACCTCGATGTCGCCCAGCTTGACTCCTGCCTCTTTACTGACGATAATTACTGCTCCGATAGGGTCCCCCTGAGTGATAATAGGTGCAATTACCTGGGATTTTATGGTGTACTCCCGGTCATCATTTTGAATTACGTGAACATTTTCATCATCAGCCGCCTGCAGGTCGTTCATAATCAGGGTAGTTCTTTCCTCCAGGGCTCGTTCCACTGCGTTACCGATAGCCTTGCTCAAAAACTCCCGTTTGTTAGCGCCTGCTACTGCTATAATTACATCCCGGTCAGCTATCATGGAAATATGACCGATAGTTTCGTGCAGTGAGTCCGCATACTCTTTAGCAAAATCCCCCAATTCTCCGATGGGAGAATATTTCTTTAAGATAACTTCACCTTCATGGTCAACAAAGATTTCCAGAGGGTCACCCTCACGAATGCGTAGTGTTCTGCGTATCTCCTTGGGAATAACGACTCTTCCCAGGTCGTCAATGCGGCGAACAATTCCTGTTGCTTTCAATTTACAATTATCCCTCCTTTTTTAAAAACTTGAAAATGCTGTTTTCTTTCTCAGTGATAGTATATAACTCAAAATACCCTTTTATTCACTTTTTACCATCAAAGTGTGAAAAATTTTAATCTCCTTAAAATT
>JAQUGU010000242.1 GCA_028683995.1 Syntrophomonadaceae bacterium
GCAGCCGAGGAGAAATTCGTCCGTGACTACTGCCAGATTCAGCAAATACCATTTTATTCCCGCCAGGCAGACGTACAGGAAATGGCTACCCGGGAAAAAAAGTCTCTGGAGGAAGCCGGGCGTGACTGTCGCTACCAGTATTTTGCCGAATTGGCTGCTGAGCTGGGAGCAACTCGTATTGCCACTGCCCACCACCAGGATGATAACGCGGAGACGGTGCTATTAAACATTATTCGGGGTAGCGGAATAAAAGGACTGCGAGGAATCAGACCGGTAAATGGAATAATTATCAGACCATTACTTTGCGTAGACAAAAATGAGATTGAGAGTTATTTGGCCGAAAACTCCATTGAGTACTGTATTGACTTGAGCAACTACAGTACTGATTACCTGCGCAATCGTATCCGCCATAACCTCCTGCCCCTGTTGGAGCAGGATTATAACCCTCGTATGGTGAACAGCTTGAACCAGCTGGCCGATATTGCTGCTGCTGAAAATGATGCCATGGAAAATGAAACCGCTCATTTTTGGGAAGAATTAATAATTAAGCAGGAAGCGGGTGAGATTATTCTGAATATCCATGCTATCCTGGAATTGCACCCTGCTTTCCAACGCCGGATTATCCTGAAAACCCTGTCTGCCATACAGGGGGAAAACAGCTGGAATGCAACCGATGTAAAACTGGTCACCAACCTGCTGAACAAGCCCGGATCGTCTAAGAGACTGCAATTAAAGCAGGGCCTGTATGTCAAAAAGGTTTATGGGCACATTATTTTTACCCGGAAGCTGCCTAAAAAAACCTCTTTCAGCTATAAAGTGACCGTACCCGGGCAGGTTTATATAAAGGAAACGGGAAAAAGCTTTTCCTTTCAGCTTATAGAGCGGAAGGATTTTAAACCGCAAGTGGACGATTGTTATCTGGATTACGATAAGATTAAGGGAGAGCCTTATTTACGTTCGCGCCAACCGGGGGACGTATTTTGCCCCCGGGGGATGCAGGGAACTAAAAAAATTAAAGATTTTTTCATTGACCTGAAAGTACCCCAGGCGGATCGGGATCAGGTTCCACTGTTGGTGGCAGACCAAAAAACATATGCTATCCTGGGTTTCCGTATCGCCCAGGATGCTGCCGTTGACAATAACACCCGCAGAATATTACTAATATCGATACATAATTCTTAATTCAATCCCCAAAAAGGGCGATATTAGCGCTATAATTGAAAAGGATAACCGAGTATGCTAAAATATGACGATATTCTCAATACTCCAAAGGGGAGGAAGTATTTTTGGACAAAACTCTGAAAACCATCGCTATATATGTCCTTATAGTATTAATGGCTCTATTTGTCATGCAATTGACTTCCAATCGCGATACCAAAGTAAGTGAGCTTACTACCCCACAATTTTATACTAAAGTTGAGCAGGGACAGGTTAAAACGGCTGAATTGGAAGCAGATGACAATATCTACCGCATAAAAGGCCAGCTAAATGATAAGACGGCCTATATCGTCACCGCACCCAAGGAAGGCGACTTAATTAAACTGCTAAAAGATAAGAAGGTTGATTTTAATGTGGTGCCATTGCCGCCGACTCCCTGGTGGATGTCCCTGCTTACCACTCTGTTTCCTATTGTTATCCTGATTGCCTTTTTAATTTTTATCATGAACCAGACCCAGGGTGGGGGAAACCGGGTTATGCAGTTTGGTAAGAGCAAGGCCCGCATGCTGAGTGGGGAAGAGGTCAATGTAACCTTTAAAGATGTAGCCGGGGCAGAAGAAGCCAAAGAGGAAATGGAGGAAGTAGTAGAATTCCTGAAAAACCCGGATAAATTTATCCAGATAGGCGCTAAAATTCCCAAGGGAGTTCTGCTTTTTGGTGCACCCGGAACTGGTAAAACCCTTATGGCCAAAGCAGTCGCGGGTGAGGCCGGGGTTCCTTTCTTCTCTATTAGCGGTTCGGACTTTGTAGAAATGTTCGTGGGAGTTGGAGCCGCCAGGGTTCGCGATCTCTTTGAGCAGGCGAAAAAGAATGCTCCTTGTATAGTATTTATAGATGAAATAGATGCCGTAGGCCGGCAACGCGGAGCAGGTCTGGGAGGAGGACATGATGAAAGGGAACAGACCCTCAACCAGTTGCTGGTGGAAATGGATGGGTTCAGCACCAATGAGGGTATTATTCTTATGGCTGCTACCAACCGCCCCGACATTTTGGACCCGGCTCTGTTGAGGCCGGGAAGATTTGACCGCCATATATTAATTGACCGGCCCGACGTTAAGGGGAGAGAAGCTATTCTTAATGTACACATTAAGGGCAAACCCATAGCCGAAGATATTAAGCTGGAAGTTCTGGCCAAACGAACTCCGGGCTTTACCGGAGCCGATCTGGCCAATATGGTCAACGAAGCCGCTCTTTTAACCGCCCGGCGGGGAAACCAGACCATAGGTATGGAGGAATTGGAAGAGTCCATTGAAAGGGTTATTGCCGGACCGGAGAAAAAATCCCGGGTTATATCGGAAAAGGAGAAAAAGCTGGTAGCCTACCACGAAGGTGGTCATGCCATAGTAAGTTATTTTCTGCCTCATACTGACAAACTGCATAAAATCTCAATTATTCCCCGGGGAAGAGCGGGAGGCTACACCCTTCTACTTCCAGAGGAAGATCGTAACTATATTACCCGCTCCTACTTGCTGGACGAGATTACCACTCTCCTGGGGGGACGGGTGGCAGAAGCTTTGGTTCTAAACGATATCAGTACCGGAGCCCAGAATGACCTGGAAAGGGCCAGCAGCATTGTGCGGAAAATGATAACCGAGTACGGCATGTCGGAAGAATTAGGGCCCATCACCTTTGGCCACAAGAGCGAGGAGGTTTTCCTGGGTCGGGATATCTCCCGGGATCGCAACTATTCTGA
>JAQUGU010000243.1 GCA_028683995.1 Syntrophomonadaceae bacterium
GCTATTAATCGTTCCCGGGGGGAGTCAATAATACGGCAAGATGTGACCCCGGCCGCATTACAGCCGAACCCCATGCACATGGTCAAACACTGTTTACCGTGGGCTCCCGCCCGGCGGAAGAGGTTATCCATATTAAAGGCTACCCGGGGTAGATAACCCAGATCCTCCAAGAGGGTAAAAAGGGGGAAGAATATGGCCATGGGAGGGAGCATAACCGATACCACCCAGGCCAGGGAACGATACATACCCAAAATTAGTACCCCGGTTAACCAGTCCGGTGCACCCCATGCAACGAAAAGGTTAAGAAACTGCCCTTCTATCCTGAATAGGCCGCTGGCCAGTAGTTGAGAGGGGTAGTTGGCACCAGTTATGGTAATCCAGAGAACTAAAGTCAGTAGTAGCAACATTATGGGAAAGCCCAGCCAGCGGGAGGTCAGGATACTATCCAGCCTGGCCTCCAGGCCAATTTGATGCGGGTTTTCGGTTCTTACTACCTGGACTGAGATATCCTCAGCCTGCCGGTAAATGCCGCTTACTATGCGGTCTCTTATATTGGCTACATTACCGGGAAGGAGAGGCTCAATGTCACGGAGTACCGATACCCCCTGGTTGTTTATGTTAGACATAGGGCCACCTCTTCCTTCACTACCTGCCGGGGATAACTACCCAACCTGGTGCAGGTGATATGATCCAGGATACTGTAATCCCTTTCCAATATCCGCAGAGCTACCCAGCGGCTGTTAATCCAATCAGGCAGATAAGGAGTCAATCTTTCTTCAAGTTCATTTATGGATGTTTCCAACTCCGGGTCATAAACAACCTGCCGTGGAGTGGTCACTATTTTCCCAGCAACCATATCGTCCAAAACATCCTTTAACCTGGTTAACCCCCTCCCGCTACGGGCGGCGGTACCTACTACCGGTATCCCCAGTTGTTGGGATAGCATAGCTGTATCTACATAAATTCCCTTTCTTTCAGCCTCATCCAAAAGATTCACACAGAGTACAACCCGATCGGTAATTTCTAATATTTGTAGTACCAGGTTCAGGTTACGTTCCAGGCAGGTAGCATCACAAACTATTAGAGTAAGATCAGGGCGAGAAAAACAGATGAAATCACGAGCTACCTGCTCATCGGTAGAGCTGGCGTGCAAAGAATAAGTACCGGGCAGATCCACCAGGGTATAGCGCCGGTTGCGGTGGGAAAAAGCGCCTTCAGCTTTAATTACTGTTTTTCCCGGCCAATTACCAGTATGCTGATTCAGCCCGGTTAAGCGGTTAAAAACTGTACTTTTGCCCACATTAGGGTTTCCGGCCAGGGCTATAACGAAATTTTTGGTAGTTTCCTGACCATGAACTGGTAAAGAGTTAGTCTTAATCATATATTCTCCTTTCTAATCAGCATTAGTTTGTATCCACCAGGATTTGGCGGGCGTCTTCATTACGAAGGGCTATTTGCGTACCTTTAATTAAATAAGCAGTCGGATTACCGGCTGGGCTACGCCGGATAACTTCTATTATTGAACCGGGTACCAAACCCAGATCAAGCAGTCGGCGTCGATTGGCACCGATAGTTAAGATATTTACAACCCGGGCACTGCCTCCGACCGGGATGTCTATCAGAGATAGAGGGTTGGGAATAACTATTCTGTTCACCTCTTTCAGTTGCCAGGCCCTATTTTTCCTCGTATCTTTCTTAAAAAGCTTGCGGCGGGTAAGAAAGTTGCACCCGGCTAACTTGTGAATTATCCTAATATATTAGATTTGCGACGATTTGGTGTTTGTCCGAGGGGTTAGAAAAAAATAGACACGGAATGCCCTTCAACCTGCACCCCCGATTTGTTTTTCCCAATATTATCGGGATGCAAATCCACCACCCGTAAAGAAAATGATCGGGTTAGCTTTTCCAGCATAGCTCCCCCCTGCCACCCTTTCCGGGATAGTAACTCGTTTTAAGGCTTAATAATAAGGATAAAGACGAAGTTTAACAATAAACCATTAGCACAGGAAAATATCCTCACTAATGGTTTTTAGTGCAACCTTGACAGGCTGAGTACATTAATTAAAATCTTAATAAGAGGTGATATTAGATGGAGAAGCGTAACCTGTTGGAGAATTCTGCTTCCTTTCTGGCCAGAAAATCGGGACAGATGCTTAATATAGGCAAGCTTAAATTAAGCATTGCCAATCTGGAAAATGAGATGTATAACCTTAAGGCCGAATTGGGGGATGTAGTTTACCAGTCTTATCAGGACGGCAGTGATGGCAGTGAGAGAATTGATGAAATCTGTGTGAACTTGGCTGCCAAGGATGAACAGCTGCAGGATATGAAGAAGCAAGTGGAGGATCTGCAAGAAAAATAGGAATACCAAATAGACCTTGATGAAAGGAGCTAAGAACATGAAAAAAACCTGGATTGTAATAGTCGTAGTAATGCTGGCTGGTTTTCTTCTGGGGGGCAGTATTGTGGCCGAAAATAGCGGAATACCGTTGTTAACCGGTCTGCTGGGTACAGGGGTAAGTGAGCCGGCTCAAAATGTAGAGCCTCTTAAAACTGCCAGTGCTACTGCTGCTCTGCCCATGGGGGTAGCAGATATTGCCGAAAAGGCAGGACCGGCGGTAGTTAATGTTGAGGCCAGGATTAAGGTGAGCACCGGTATGTCAGACCCCTTTATGAATGACCCTTTTTTCCGAGAATTTTTTGGCAGGAGTATGCCCATCTATCCCGAATCGCGTTATGAAAAAGGCATTGGTACCGGTTTTATTATTTCAGCTGATGGTTATATAATTACCAATCAGCACGTTATAAACAATGCTGACCAGATTACGGTCAAGCTAACGGGTAAGAAACAGACCCTTCCTGCACGGGTAGTTGGCCAGGACTATGAATTGGATTTGGCGGTACTAAAAA
>JAQUGU010000031.1:0-10459 GCA_028683995.1 Syntrophomonadaceae bacterium
CGGGATTACGCGGGTCGTCTTCATCAATGCCAAAGACAATTTTCATCAGGTCGGCACCGATATCGGCAATTTTGGTGAATATCCCGCCGGCAATACGCAATGCACTGGCGCCCAGGGATTCACCTATGGCAAATCCGATAAAACTGGCTCCTGCCAGTTCCCGCGGAACATATAACAATATAATTAACATCATGATGAGCTCAACTGAGACTAAAAGCACACCAATGCTCATGCCTGCATCAAGAGCAATATTTAAAACCTTAAGGGGCTTCCTCTCCAGGGAGGAAAATGCTGTTCTGCTGTTAGCCAGGGTATTCATACGGATACCATACCAGGCAACACTGTATGAACCGAGAATACCTATTACGGTCCACATCAAGATGAATAATACTCCGCCAATGGCCATCTGCTGTAGAAAACCAAAGTAAAAGGCTATACAGAAACCAATAAAGGCGAAAAGTACAATAAGAAACTTACCCTGCTGAATAAGATAAGTCTTACAAGTCTCATAAATAATATTAGCTACGTCCAGCATAGACTGATGAGCCTGGTACTTTTCCACCTTTTTATACTGATATAAACCAAAAAGCATACCCAATATACATACTGCAATACCGATGACCAGCAAATTATTTTGCTGCTGACTCAAATTAGGAATTACCAGATTGGCCTCACCTGCAAACGCCATGGATGGCCATAATAATAGTGCGGGAAGGCTTAAGAAGCTGCTCATCACTATTTTCGCAGCCTTCTTTTTAGCTAAAAACGAAAGATCCACTAGTTATACTCCTTTCATGGTCTATTTCTCTACTCCTACATCCTGTATGGACTTCCTGTTTCCTTAAGGATCCAGGAGATTGCACTGTAAAGCGGGTATAAGTGTTACACTTACAATGCCTATTTTCCCTAGTTTTCCCTTTCTTATTCAACCCCCTTTGAGCCCACAAATAACCAGGTGCTGATGGGCTGTATCGACCTGATTTTTGGCCGGTAGTATATTACTGGCCTGAACCTTAAAATAATGGCAGGAAACAGGCGCAAGTGACATGAGAGTCATAAAAACATGATAAACTGAGGAGCAAATAAAACAAAACAGAAAAACACTCAATATTTCGGCTTATTTAAACTATAAGTGAACAAGCCTGTATATTTATTAGTTTGTTCGTATAAAAACTCTAATTATCGGGTTTAGTCTTGACTTGCAGGTAATCATATGTAAATATATAATCGCCGACGGATTCGAATTAGCTAATTCCTTATCTGCTCCGTATCTTATGCTTTTCCTTTTAACAAATCGATAAAATGATTTAGTATACGAGCCGTTAGTCCCCAGATGACTTCTCCTTCCCATAAATAGAAAAACTGCTGCAGTCGGTTGAGGCGAAAAGGATAGTTCTCACCTCGGGGTATAAGCTGCACCGGAAAATCATTGGAGAAATTCGGTTTTAGGATTAAATCGTGCTTCTCAGGCTGGTATTCCAGCAGAAAATCCAGAGGAATAGCAAACACTTTGTCCACTTCGTCAGGGTTAACCTGAATCAGGCTGCTGTCTTTTATCCAGGCCACAAAAGAGCGCATGATTAAACTGGATGGAGTAATCAGGGTATCCAACTCACCTATTACTTCAATATTATCCGGTGTAATCCCCAGTTCCTCGCAGGTCTCCCGAACGGCCGTATCCACAGCCTGCAGGTCACCCGGGTCTTTCGTTCCTCCCGGAAAACAGATTTCCCCCGGTTGGTGTTGGAGAGTATGGGAACGTTTTTCAAAAAGGACACAGGTTTTGCCGTCCCATTCTACCAGCGGAAGCAACACTGCTGTTTTCAAAGATTGCTCATGTCCCAGTACGCTAGCCCTGCGATTTCTTAAGGCTTCTATTCTGTCAGCTAACAAAGTAATTCCCCCATTATGCTCCTGCGCATCTTACTATAGCACTTTTTGTCACTTCTCTTCAAATTTACTATCCCTAATACTAATTAGCCATTGGACCGAAAAACCCTTCCTTAAACAGCATAAAAATTGGCAAGTGGGGACGGTTCTTCCAAACAAGGGGATGTTTTTCTGGTGGTGTCAAGGGGACGGTTCTCCTGACACCTTTTACCTTATCGCTGATAAAGGTGTCAGGAGAACCGTCCCCTTGACACCCCCTTATTCCAAAATCTGCTTAAATATTGGTATATAATGATATCAAGATATTTAGGGGGGAGATAGATAAATGAATAAACTGGAGCATCTGTTACAGCCTATCAAGGTACGTAGCCTTGAGATACCAAACCGGGTGGTGATGCCCCCGATGGGCAGTAACCTGGGCAATACGGATGGAACCGTAAGCGAAGCCAACCTGGCCTATTTTAAACGCCGGGTACAGAGTGGGGCGGGGTTTATAATTACGGAAATTACGTCGGTGCACCCGGACGGTACCGCCAGCCCCAGAACTCTTTGTGTTTATGATGACCGCTTTATTCCCGGCCTGGCTAAGATGGCAGATATAGTCCACCAGCAGGGTGCTAAAATTGCTATGCAGCTGCATCACGTAGGGCGGGAAGGCTATTATTTATTAAAAGAGGGGAAAGCCCTGGGCCCTTCGGCTATAGCGAGCTATATCTACCGGGTAAAACCGCGGGAAATGACTATAGAAGATATTAAGGAAACAATTACTGCCTTCGGGCAAGGAGCCCGCCGGGCACGGGAAGCAGGTTTTGATGCGGTGGAGTTGCATGCTGCCCACGGTTACCTGTTAATGCAGTTTCTTTCCCGGCACTGCAACCAGCGTACCGATGAATACGGGGGCGAATTTGCCGGCAGAGCCCGTTTTATAGTTGAATGTCTGCAGGAAGTAAGAAAACAGGTGGGGGAGGACTTCCCCATTTCTATAAGGATATCGGCGGAAGAGATTATTAAGGATGGCTATACGGTCGAGGATATGCAGTCGATTATACCGGTCCTGGTAGAAGCCGGTGCCGATATAATTCACGCTTCTTTCGGAACTCATGGTAGTCCCGGGGGAATTACTTCGGCTCCGGTAGAATATGAGCCTGGTTTTAAAGTGGAACTGGCCCGCAAGATAAAAGAGGTAGTAAATGTTCCGGTTATTGCCGTAGGCCGTTTTACCGACCCCTTTATGGCTGATGCAATAATTGCCCGGGGTGATGCCGATATGGTTGCTTTTGGACGGCAGCATTTGGCTGATCCCGATTTTCTGATAAATGCCCGTGCGGGACGGGCCCAGGAAACATTCCCATGCCTGGCCTGCAACCAGGGGTGTATCGAACGTTTACTATTTGAACAGGGCAGCATCCGCTGTGCCATAAATCCGGAAACAGGCCAGGAATTAGAGTATCCGGTTGAACCCGCCGGGCAGAGCAAAAAGGTCTGGATAATTGGAGGGGGGCCGGGAGGACTGACTGCCGCCAGTGAAGCTGCCCGCCTGGGACATGAAGTCACCCTGTTTGAAGCGGATAAGGAAGCAGGGGGCCAGGTGCTGCTGGCGGCACGAGTGCCTTATAAGGAAGTATATGGCCGTTGGATAGAGGTATTAACTGTCCGGGCTATAAAACACGGGGCCAAAATTATTACCACTCAGGAAGTAGATGAACAGATGATCCGTGCAGGTCAGCCGGATGTAGTTATACTGGCCAGCGGTGCCAGGCCGGTAAAACCGGATATACCGGGCATAAATCTATCCCATGTCTGCCAGGCCGAGGAGGTACTTAAGGGAGCAGTTGCACCCCGGGAAGGGGTAGTTATACTGGGCAGCGGACTGGTGGGGATGGAAACGGCCGATTATTTGCGGGAAAAAGGGATTAAAGACATCAGCATCGTAGAAACCCAGGCCCGTTCGCCCGTTTCCACCCTGACTTCGCATGGGTATATGCTGCATAAACGTTTACGTACTGCCGGGGTAAAATTCCTGTTTAACAGCCGGGTATCTGAGATTGGTAAAGACAGTATATTACTTCATCGAGAGCCGGATAAACAGCAGGAACTAAAACTGGTGCAGCAAGTAATAATTGCTACCGGCAGCAGCGGACGCAATCAACTGGAGGATTTCTTAAAACAGGAAAACATACCTTATTACTTAATCGGCGACGCCCGCAAACCCCGTCGCATAATTGAAGCCGTAGAAGAAGGCGCCCGGGCTGCCTGGCAACTATAAATACGGGCAAGACAGTGGGGGGCGGGGTGACAGCGGGGGCGGGGTGTCAGAGGAACCGTCCCCGTGACACCTTTATCCCTTTGTAACTATTGCACCTGGTATTTTTCCAATGATGAGGTAATAGTGGTCTCATCGGCAATAAATTCTCGTTTGACCAGTCCTAACCCTTTTTTATAGTACTCATAAACGGTGGAATTATCAGAGGTAATCTTGACCTTCAGGCAGGGCTTAAAAGTCCCTGCCGGGGTATCTACACTGGCATTGACGTCAACTATTTCACGGCTGTGATCCTGGTTATCCCATTTAGTACCTACACTAATCGGACTCTTCAGGATAATTACATTCTCATTGGGAGTTAAACCTTCCTCCAGCATGTTGGGAGGGTTATAGCTTTCTCCTTCAAAATACACCCGCTTCAAGGCACCAGGGGTAGTTTCATAAATAGTAGTGGTGACAGTACCGCCGTTATCTTCGCTGAGCTGGGCTAAATTATCCTTGGTATATAGCACCTTGCGGTTAAAAGCGGCATACTCCATTCCCCGCCCCTGGTAATACCAATAATTGCCCTGTGACAAAGGTAAAAACTGTCCCGGTTCAACCTCCTCCTTTTCCGGAGTGGTAACCGGCGGCTTATTAGGGGTTGGCTGGGTAGTTTGGGGTTTGCATCCACCAACTACAGACAGCAAGAAAACTAGTAAACAACTGATTATAATAATGTTACGTTTCATAAACATGACTCCTTTTATGTTAGTCTGCGGTGTCACGGGGACGGTTCCTCTGACACCTCCAGTGATGAGGTGAAAGGTGTCAGAGGAACCGTCCCCGTGACACCCCCCGTGACACCCGCACCCACTTGCGCAAACACACAACACAAACCACATCTTTATAATAGTTTACGCTGGAGGTCAAGATATAAAACACTCCATGACCTGTTTTTTGTGTTAAAATAGCCTTAATTAAAGGTGCGGAAAAATGCATAAATTCAATACGAGAGGGGAAAAGGCATGAAAAAAGTAGTAAAGTTGGTGCTGTGCGCAATCCTGGTGATGGGGTTGTGCATTACCGCAGTTGGTTGTCAAGGTTCGGGCTCATCAGATGAATTTAAAGTTGGCCTGGAATGCGGCTATCCACCGTTTAACTGGACTCAGATTGATGATTCCAATGGCGCTGTTCCCATTGACGGCACGAAAGAATTTGCCGGGGGATATGACGTGGAAATTGCCAAGCTTTTAGCCGAAGGTATGGGTAAAGAACTGGTTATTGTAAAAACCTCCTGGTCCGGTTTACCCCCTGCAGTACAATCTGGAAAAATTGACGGCATTATTGCCGGTATGTCTCCAACTGCGGAGAGGAAAATGACCATTGATTTCTCTGATCCCTATTACAGTTCTGATTTAGTTATAGTGGTGCAGAAGGGTTCGAAGTACGAGAATGCTACCAGCATCAAAGATTTTGCCGGAGCCAAGATTACCGCCCAGCTGGACACCTTCCACTATACGGTTATTGACCAGATTCCCGATGTAGATATAAAGCCGGCCATGGATGATTTCCCGGCTATGCGGGTCGCATTGGAATCAGGCATTATCGACGGATATATTTCCGAAAAACCGGAAGCTATTTCCGCCACCACCGCCAATGCCAAGTTCGGCATGGCCGAGTTTGCCAAGGGTCAGGGTTTCAAATATACCCCTGATGATGTCGCCATTGCGGTTGGACTTAAGAAAGGCAACACCGAGTTAGCAGAAAAGATAAACAAAATTTTAGCCGGATTATCACAGGAAGAAAGAGTTGAAATAATGAATCAGGCCGTCTTAAATCAGCCGGCCGCCAAATAAACATAGCGGTATAAGCAGGAGTGTATTTATTTTATGGCGGTGGACGCAAACAGCAGTTTTCTGCAATGGGTAATTTATATAGTACAGGTCTACTGGCCCCTCTTTTTGAGGGGGGCCGAGGTTACCCTCGTTATTTCCTTAACGGGTACGATTATAGGATTTGCTTTAGGTATTTTGATCGGTATAATCCGCACCATTCCCATCGATAATAATACCCATATACTGAAAAGGGCAATTTATAAGGTAGTTAATGTTTTATTGCTCATCTATATAGAAGTATTCCGGGGTACCCCCATGATTGTGCAGGCCATGGTCATTTTCTATGGAGTTGCCATGGTCTGGGGTATTCATCTGTCTACCTATGCTGCCGGTATTTTTATAGTTTCTATAAATACCGGGGCTTACATGGCGGAAATTGTCCGCGGCGGTATTATTTCTATTGACAAAGGCCAGTTTGAAGCGGCTCATGCCATTGGCATGACTCATTCCCAGACTATGGCCTTTATTGTTCTCCCCCAGGCCATTCGCAATATTCTGCCGGCCTTAAGCAATGAATTTGTTATCAATATAAAAGATACTTCCGTGCTTAATGTTATCGGGGTTACGGAGCTTTTCTTCCAGTCCAAGTCAGCGGCTGGGAATAACTATCGCTATTTCGAGGTCTTTTTGATTACCTGTTTAGTATATTTAATAATGACATTTACCGTTACCCGCATACTCAGGTATTGGGAGAAGCGGCTGGAAGGTCCTGATGTCTATACTATTCACGGTTCGCAAACTGTTCCCGAGGCGGAAATTAAGATAGTAGGCAAGAAGGGATAGACAGGGAAATTCATGCGGATAACTCGCTGTACAGGAGCACGTAATTTGTAGGGGCGAACCCGTGTGTTCGCCCTCGGTCTGCCTCGAATAGATGGGTGATAATAAGCTTACAGGGTATGTTCGTGTAGTTTGGGAGGTAAGTTTAGTTTTTGGAAAATATCATTGAAATTCGCCATCTACAAAAATATTTCGGAGAAAACGAAGTTTTAAAAGATATTAACTTTTCGGTTAGCGAGGGAGAAGTTGTCTGCATCATTGGTTCCAGCGGTTCAGGAAAATCCACTCTTTTACGCTGCTTAAATCTCCTGGAGCAGCCGACCAGCGGCGAAATCTTATATCATGGCCAGAATATCCTGGAACATGATATGAGCAATGCCGTTTACCGCGCCAAAATGGGCATGGTTTTTCAGCAGTTTAATCTGTTTAATAATCTGAGTGTACTGGAAAATTGCACCGTCGGTCAGATTAAGGTGTTGAAACGAAGTGCTGCGGAGGCCAAGAAAACGGCGATGGAATACCTGGAGTTGGTGGGTATGTCCGGGTTTATCGATGCCCGGCCCCATCAAATATCAGGTGGTCAAAAGCAGCGGGTGGCCATTGCCCGGGCCCTGTCAATGGAGCCGGAAGCTCTGCTCTTTGATGAACCTACCAGCGCCCTGGACCCGGAGATGGTAGGTGAAGTGCTCAAGGTAATGAAGAACCTGGCTGGGAGTGGACTTACCATGCTGGTTGTTACCCACGAAATGGCATTTGCCCGTGAGGTTGCTCATCGGGTGGTATTTATGGATGCTGGCGTCATTGCCGAAGAAGATACTCCCGATGTTATATTTAATAATCCAAACAACGAAAGAACCCGTATTTTCCTGAAAAGGATACTTGACAATTAAGACCGTGTTATGGGGATACCCTAGAGGGCACACGCAACTGGGAGGTGGCAGGATCAAATGGCAGCCGAATTACGCCGGGATTTGGTACGGGATAACTGGGTAGTTATTGCGACTGATAGGGCGCTGAAGCCCAACGATTTTCCCATCAATAAGGGCTGGGAAAGCACCCGTAAAACCGGCCAGAATTTTTGCCCTTTTTGTGAGGGTAATGAGTCTTACACCACAGATGAAATCACGGCTTTCAGGGATAACAATACCCTCCCCAACACTCCCGGTTGGTCTGTGCGTACTATTCCTAATAAATTTTCTGCCTTTAAACTGGAAGGAGAATTGGAGCTGAAATATTCCGGGGTTTACGAGAGCTGTAATGGCCTCGGACAGCATGAGGTAGTGGTGGAAACCCCGCAGCACGGAGTGGAATTACACCAACTGCCGGCAGAGCAGATAAAACAGGTTTACCTGATGCTGCAGCAGCGTTATCGTTATCTGGCCGGCGATCCCCGCGTCAAGTATATTCAGATATATAAGAACCGGGGACTATTTGCCGGAGCTTCATTGGAGCATAGCCACAGCCAGATTCTGGCCCTTCCCAGCGTACCTCGGGAGAATAAGGGGTTAAGCAAGTATTACCAGCAGCATGGAAAATGTCTCCTGTGCACCACCCTGGAAGCGGAAAGGGAAAGCCGGCAGCGCCTGATCTATGAGAGCAAGCATTTTCAGCTTATCTGCCCCTATGCTTCCCGCTTTTCCTATGAGACCTGGATTATTCCCCGGCGCCACACCGAACATTTTGCCGATATTAATGATGAGGA
This sequence comes from Syntrophomonadaceae bacterium, assembly GCA_028683995.1. GTDB lineage: Bacteria > Bacillota > Syntrophomonadia > Syntrophomonadales > Syntrophomonadaceae > UBA4844. The sequence continues at coordinate 8,513 of JAQUGU010000031.1, forward strand.
ATTAAACGATCTGGCAGCAATTATTAAGATATTTATTCTGGCCATGCTTGATTGTCTAAACGATCCCTCTTATAATATTGTGATAAATACCGCACCGGTTAACCAGGGTTTTGCAGGTGGTTACCACTGGTATATGGAGATAATACCTCGCTTAATAGTAGCGAACGGAGTGGAATTTGCTACCGGTTTTTATATGAACCCGGTGGCCCCGGAAATTGCAGCCACTATGCTGCGGGAAAAAATCTTGGAGTATTTGAAATAAGGGCAAACAGGAGAACTGCCCCTTTGACACCAGCCACTATGGTGCGGAAAAATTGAGTAAGGAAGCAAAAAGAACCGTCCCCTTTGCTTATTGGAGGTGAGTATGTTCAGTTTTCTTTATCCTCGGATATATGTTGATTCTATCCTCGATATACCCTTGAAACAATTAGGGAAATTGAATATAAAGGCTTTTATTCTGGACCTGGATAACACGGTTACTGAATGGAACAGTAACGTAATTAGAGAAGAGGTAAGCCGGTGGTTTACTATGATAAAACAGGAAGGATTTAAAGCCTGCATACTATCTAACAATGGGGAACAAAGGGTCCTGGCAGTAGCGCAAAGCCTGGATATACCTTATGTACACCGGGCACAGAAACCGCGCCGGGGAGGGTATTACCGGGCTATGTCTATTATGGAGGTTAGTCCCTCGGAAACTGCAGTTATAGGTGATCAGATATTTACTGATGTACTGGGTGGAAACCGGGCTGGATTATTTACCATACTGGTAAAACCTATAGACCGAAGAGAATTTATGGGAACTAAAATATCACGGAGCATGGAGTTTTTTGTTTTACGCCGGCTGCGCCGGAAAATACGAGCGGGGAAATTCCCCGAAATATGACAACATAACCATCTTGCCAGGCCATAATTAAAATGCCATAATTTTAACCACCGGCGAATGCTACTGATTAAGCAATATGTCCGGGGACTGTCCCCGGACATATTGCTTAAAGGCATTAGTTTAAAGTTATAAAGGACTGGTATAGATGCGTATAAATGCGAACACGCAATACCTGGGTTTATTCGGAAACCCGGTTGCCCACAGCATGTCACCACTGTTGCATAATTATATCCTGCAAAAAATGGACTGCAATTGTATTTACCTGCCTTTTGCTATTCCGGAAGAAGAACTGGGGAATGCGGTAAATGCTATTCGCAGCTTAAATTTTAGAGGGGTTAATGTAACCATACCGCACAAGGAAGCTGTAATTCCCTACCTGGACGATGTTTCTCCTGAGGCTGCCGCCTGTGGGGCGGTCAATGTTATTAGCAATGAAAATGGCTCCCTGCGGGGCTATAACACTGATGGGGCCGGTTTTATTGCATCCTTGCAAGAAGCCCAGGTTCCCCTGCAGGGAGGAGCATTATTTATTGGTGCCGGGGGAGCAGCCCGTTCACTGGCAGTTTCTCTGGCTGCAGCAGGGATATCACGGTTGGACTTTATTGATATTGACTTACCGCGAGCCCAGGCCCTGGCAAGTTCCCTCGCTTTACCCGCGGACGTATTTGCAGGGGCGCACCTTATGAGTGAAGAAAAATTTACCGAATTGGCTAGTTTAAGTGATATTATTATCAACTGTACCCCGGTGGGGATGTATCCTCGGATTGAGCAATCCCCGGTTGCCACCCTGGATATGCTGCAACCGGAAACCGTAGTTTGCGATATTATTTATAACCCTTTAAACACCCGCTTCCTGGCTATGGGACAGACCCGGGGGCTAAAGACCATAAATGGCTTATCCATGTTCGTGCACCAGGCCGCTTTGAGCCTGGAGATATGGCTGGGAATAAAGCCACCACTGCAGCTGATGAAAGAAGTGTTATTGCGTGAACTGGCGTAACTCAGGCTTTACCCTGATTGAAATAATAATGGTTCTGGCTATCATGGCAGTAATAGGAACC
>JAQUGU010000031.1:10559-12142 GCA_028683995.1 Syntrophomonadaceae bacterium
ATATGGCTGGGAATAAAGCCACCACTGCAGCTGATGAAAGAAGTGTTATTGCGTGAACTGGCGTAACTCAGGCTTTACCCTGATTGAAATAATAATGGTTCTGGCTATCATGGCAGTAATAGGAACCATAAGCCTGCCTCGCTTTGACCGGGTAATAGAAGATTATAAGCTAAAAATTGATGCCCGCCAATTAGCCACGGTTTTACGTTCTGCCCGCCAGGAGGCTATTATGACTGGAAACGATCAGAAGGTGCTTTTTAAACGCAACTTAAACTGTTACATAAAAAGTGGTACAACTCATGCTACTTATACCTTGAGCCGTAACATAACATTTACAGCCGATGGGTGCACTTTTAAAGAGCACGGTGGATACCCGGTATGCGGCTTTGCCCCTTCGGGTGCGGTTAAAGACCAGGCAGGTAAGATAACCCTGGCTAATAAATATGGCAAAAGGACTGCGGTAGTAGTAAATCCTTCGGCTGGAAGGGTTAGGATTGAAGAATACTAGTGTGGAAATAGGCGTGATAACAGAGCGGTTTTGTTCATTACTTCGAATGGAGAACATGATCAATTGTTTAGAGTGAGGAGTAAGGGATAAGGGGTGAGGGGTGAAGGGTCAGGGGTTAGGAGTCAGGAGTAAGAAGTAAGAAGTAAGATAGGTAGAGGACATTATCATAGGCTTTGTAATACAGGAGGGGAGGAATATGATATTTCAACTGTTGTTTATATTTCTGGCACGAATCATAGACGTATCCCTGGGGACTATTCGTATGATTCTGGTTATACGAGGAGATAAAATACCTGCTGCCATTATCGGCTTTTTCGAGATTCTGGTCTATACGGTGGCTTTGGGTATGGTAGTGGGAGCTTTAAATGACCCCATCAAGCTGCTGGTCTTTTGCTTCGGTTTTGCCCTGGGTATTCTGGTAGGTACCTGGATTGAGGAAAAACTGGCTTTGGGTTATCGTGGTATTCAAGTTACCATCGACCACGATGAAGAACATATAGTGCAAGAGCTGCGCGATGAAGGTATTGCCGTAACCTGCTGGGAAGCCAGCGGTAAAGCGGGCCCCAAACTGGTAATGAATATTTTTGTAAAACGGAGTCTGGCCGGAGTTATTGCCGATGAAATAGCGAAAAAAGCGCCGGATGCCTTTATTGTTTTGATGGAGCCTAAATTTTTTCAGGGAGGATATATTAAAAAGAAATAAGGTGGTTGCTGATGCTGAAGTTTACTACTTCCGGAGAGTCTCATGGTAAAGGGCTAATAACCATAATAGAAGGCCTGCCTTCCGGCCTGCCGGTGGACGAGGAGTATATAAACCGGGAACTGGCCCGGCGCCAAAAAGGTTATGGGCGGGGCGGGCGTATGCAAATTGAATCAGATAAGGTAGAAATATTTGCCGGGGTCCGCAATGGAAAGACTCTGGGTAGTCCCATCAGTTTTCTTATCCGCAACCAGGATTATGAGAACTGGCAGGATATTATGAACAGCGGCACCTGTCCCCGCATTGACGAAAGGGTGTTAACCAGGCCTCGTCCCGGTCATGCCGATTTGCCCGGAGCTATGAAATACCATCACC